>JBEIPX010000310.1:0-4331 GCA_040376815.1 Bradyrhizobiaceae bacterium | reverse complement strand
CGGATAGATGTAGGTGTTGCGCACCATGAATTCTTTGAGAATGTCGTTCTGAATGGTGCCCGACAGTTTTTCCGGCGGCACGCCCTGTTCTTCGGCAGCAGCAACGAACAGCGCGAGGATCGGCAACACCGCACCGTTCATGGTCATCGACACGCTCATCTGGTCGAGCGGGATGCCGGCGAACAGCGTGCGCATGTCGTAAATGGAATCGATTGCGACGCCCGCCATGCCGACGTCGCCGGAGACGCGCGGATGATCCGAGTCGTAGCCGCGGTGGGTGGCGAGATCGAAGGCGACGGAGAGGCCCTTCTGGCCGGCGGCGAGGTTGCGGCGATAGAAGGCGTTGGAATCTTCCGCCGTCGAGAAGCCGGCGTACTGGCGCACGGTCCACGGCTGGTTGACGTACATGGTCGGGTAGGGGCCGCGCAGGTACGGCGCGATGCCGGGCCAGGTGTCGAGGAAGTCGATGCCTTTCAGGTCGGCTTCCGAATAGGCGGGCTTGACCAAAATGCCTTCGGGCGTGAGCCAGGGCTCGGCGTTCAGCTCTCCCGCGGGAACAGCGGCAGTGGTGAAAGGCACCTGCGTAAAATCGGGTATGCGGCTCATGGCTCAGCCTTTGATCGCTTCTTTTGTATCATGGTCCGGATGCTGGTAGCTGACAATTTCCTTCGGCTCGTGTGAGGCCGACATCTCCGCGGTGGTCTTGCCGGGCAGGTTCGCGATGCTGCCGGTCCACGGCAACCACGACTCCGTTCCGGTGGCGTAGGCCGGTGCGAGTTCGGCGGCGCGATCGAAGCTGCCCATGGTGAGTTCGATGTACTCGCCGCCGATGACGCGATAGCTCAGCGGCGTGCCACATGCCGGACAGAAGTCGCGCTCGGCGATCGTCGATGAGCGGAACGTGCCGGGCTTGCCGCGCGTCCAGGCGAAATCGCCATGTGGAACGTCGGCGAGGGCAGCGAACGGACCGCCGACCGCCTTCTGGCACATCCGGCAATGACAGAGGCTGAGCCGCGACGGCTTTGCGTAGATCGCAAAGCGCACCGCGCCGCATTGGCAGCCGCCGGTCATCACGGGTTGTCGCGCGGTTTCCATGAGTTTCAAGCCTTCAGCTTCTCATAGGCCTCGCGCAGCGTCGCCAGCGCATCGCCGCCGGCGAAGACGAACGATGCAACGCCAGCTGCCTTGTACTCGGCTTCGCGATCGCCGGGGCGGCCTGCCAGATAGATATGCTTCGCGCCCGCGGCTTGAAGGGCCCGCGCGGCAGCGGCCGCGTGTTCCGCGTACAGCGCATCCGACGAGCAGATGCACACGAGCGCCGCGTCGGATGACTTGTAGGCCTGTGCGAGCGACGAGGGATCGGCAAAGCCCGGTGTGTCGACGGCCTCGATGCCGCCAGTTTCGAAGAAGCTCTTGGCGAAGGTCGCGCGCGCAGTGAAATCGGCTGGCGTGCCTATGCTGGCAAGGAACACCTTCGGGCGCGTGCCGGTTTGCTTCAGCATCGCATCTGATGTATCGCGCAACGCTTCGAATGGCGCGGCGAGACGCATCGGTGCGAGCGCATCGAATGTGATCTTCGCTTCGCCGTAGGGCGCGAGCGCAACGGGTTTCGCATCGAACACGTCAGGCGCCGCTTCGTGCAGGTTGGGAAACTCGCTGGCGCCGGTCAGCACGTCCTTGCGACGGGCGATATTCTTGTCGCGCTCGGTGCGTGCGGTTGCGACCTTCTTCTGGATCAGATTTTGCTCGAGCGCGGCCCACGCGCCGCCGGCTTTCTCGATCTCCTGGAACAGCGCCCAGGCCGATGCGCAGAGCTGCTGCGTCAGCGTCTCGATGCCACCCGCGCCGGCGGCCGGATCCGCGACCTTCGCGAGGTTGGACTCGTCGAGCAGGATGAGTTGCGTGTTGCGGGCGACGCGGCGCGCGAATTGATCGGGGAGGCCGAGCGCGAGCGTATGCGGTAGCACGCAGATGCTGTTGGCGCCGCCAAGGCCCGCGGAGAACACCGCGCCGGTGGCGCGCAGCATGTTCACGTTCGGATCGCGCTGCGTCAGCATGCGCCATGCGGTTTCGGCGGCGATGAACAGCGGCTGCGGCTTCAGTCCGCAGCTCTCCTCGATCCGCGCCCACAGCAGCCGCAGCGCGCGGAATTTCGCCATGCTCAGGAACTGATCGGCATCGGCGGAGAGCCGCGCATAGATCATGCTGCGCGCATCGGCGAGCGCGATGCCGCCGGCTTCGAGCGCCCGCAGATAGGCAACAGCGGAAGCGAGCACGAAGGCGAGTTCCTGCGCTTCGGTGCCGCCCGCGTCGTGGATGACACGGCCATCGGCGGCGACGAACGGGCCACGGAAGCCTCCATTTGCCAGCGCGGCGACGCCGGTCGCCACTGCATTTGCAACATCGGTCCACGGATAGGGGCTCGATCCTGACACGGCCGCCGCGCCGATCGGATCGAAGCCGAAACGCGCATCGACATTCGCCGGAGCGATTCCGCGCGCTTTGAGAAGCTCGGCGAAGTGGATTGCAATATCGCGCGACTGCGGACCGATCTCGAATTCGATTGCGATGCCAGCGTCCAGATAAATGTCGTCGAGCGCGCGCTTGAGCGCCTCGGCAGTCGGCGGGAGGCCCGCGCCGCGTGCGGCGGTCGCGCCCGCGAACACCAGCGTCAGTCCATTCGCACCGTTCTCGAGATCGTGCAGCGCCTGCGCGTTGGCCTGCGCTGCGTCGGGATGATCGACGCGCTGCATGATCTGCCAGGGCTCAGCTGCGCCGCGCCCGGCAATCAGCTGCGCATTCGCTGCGCGCTGATAGATCGGCTCGATCTTCACGCCGTCATAGGTCTTGCCAACGAGCCGCTCAAATGGCGCGCCCTTCAGCACGCCGTCGACAAGCTTGAGCCATGCCTCACGCGTCGCGGGCGGGAATTCGGCTGCCAGGCGCAGTTCGTCGGATTCTGAAGCCATCGATCATTCAACTCCTGGCGGCGGTCTCGGCAAAAAAGCATGAAATGCCAAGCCTCAGTAGTGCCACGTCCCTGTAAGCCAAGCCCTTGTAGATGCGCCGCAATCGTCCCGGAAGGGCCTCGAAGGGCTATACTTGCCGGTGTTTTCCGCCAAAGACGGCTCAGGTCAAGGCGGGAAGACGCTCGATTTCGCTGATATCGAGGCCGGCCAGGGCGGTCTTGGGGGCGCGTCCGGCGATCATCCGGTCCGGGGCGATCTCGGCCAGCGGAACAAGGACGAACGCGCGCTCGAACAGCCGCGGATGCGGCAGGGTCAACTCGGGTTTTTCAAGCTGGACGTCGTTGTAGGCGACGATGTCGAGGTCGAGCGTGCGCGGACCCCAGCGGCGCTCGTTCTTCCGGTCGCGGCCGAACTTCGCTTCGATCCGGTGGAGCGTAAACAGCAGCGCGTGCGGATCGAGATCGGTGTCGATTTCGATACAGGCATTGATGAAGCGATCCTGCTGCGCGTCGCCCCACGGCGGCGTTGTGTAATCCGACGACCGGGCAACGAGCGCAGCCTGCGTCATGCCGCAGATCATCGGGATCGCCCTGGCGAAGGTCGCGCGGACATCGCCGACATTGCCGCCCAGTGCGATCAGGACACTGGCCATTGCGAATGTCAGCTTCTGCTGCGGGTGATGATCACGCCGACGTCGTCGAAGATCGCGGCGATCGGCGCATGCGGCTTGTGCACCGTCACCTTGACCGCGATGACGCGGGGAAACTTGCCGAGGACGGCCTCCGCGACCGCGCCCGCGGCGCGTTCCAGCAGCCGGTAGTTCTCGTTGCCGAACGCGGCGGTCGCGGCCTTCACCACGTCGGAATACGAGACGGTGTCAGCGAGCTTGTCCGAGCGGGACGAACTCGCGAGATCGATCGCCAGTTCGAGGTCGATGACGAAGCGCTGGCCGACCTCGGCCTCATGCTCCATGACGCCGTGGCGCGCATGGACGACGACGCCTGTGATGAAGATCGTATCGGTCATCTTTATCTCTTGTCCTCGATCGCAGCCGCAACCCGCAGCGCCTGAACGGTTTCCGCCACGTCGTGGGCGCGGATGATCTTGGCGCCGCGCTGGGCGGCGAGCATATGGGCGGCAATGGAGCCGCCGAGCCGGTCCTGCGGTTCCGATGGCGTCACGCTGGCGATGAAACGCTTGCGCGAAGCGCCGGCCAGAACCGGATAGCCGAGTGCGGCGAGTTCATCGAGGCGGGCGAGGGCGATCATGCTCTGCTCGGGCGTCTTGCCGAAGCCGATACCCGGATCGAGCACGATGTGGCCGTCAGGAATGCCGGCCTCTGAGGCGATCGCGAGCGAACGG
>JBEIPX010000287.1:0-4628 GCA_040376815.1 Bradyrhizobiaceae bacterium | reverse complement strand
TTCGACGTGTTCTCAGGAGAGATCTGCGGCCTGATCGGCCCCAACGGCGCCGGCAAGACCACGCTGTTCAACGCCATCTCCCGCGTCTATCGCGTGTCGCGCGGCAACATCCTCTTTCAGGGCCGGGACATCACCAGGCTTGCCGCCGATCGCATCGTCGGGCTCGGCATTGCGCGCACCCTTCAGAACATCGGCTTGATTCAGGAACTGACGGTCGTCGAGAACGTCCTTCTCGGCGCACATCATCGCATCAAGCCAGGTTTCATCACGGCGGTTCTGGGTGGTGACGAGGCCCGGCGTCTCGATCGCGACATCGAAAATGAAGCGCGCGCCATCCTGCACGATCTCGATCTGCAATGGGCTGCGGATCAGCGCACCAGCGAACTGCCGTTCGGCACCTTGAAGCGGATCGAGCTGGCGCGGGCGCTGATGGCCAAGCCACGTCTTCTCATGCTGGACGAGCCGGCGAACGGCCTGTCGCACGGGGAGGTCGATGAACTCACCGGCGTGATCCTCAACATTCGCAAGCGGCACGATCTGTCGATCCTTCTGGTCGAGCATCACATGCGGATGGTGATGCGCATTTCGGATCGCGTGGTCGTGCTGGAGAACGGCGTGAAGATCGCCGACGGTCTGCCGAACGACGTGCGCGCCAACCCGCGCGTCGCCGAGGCCTATCTGGGGACGGCGGCATGAGCTTGCTCAGTATCGAAGCGCTGGAAGCAAGCTACGGCGCGTTTAAGGCGCTGCGCGGTGTGGATTTTGCCGTCGGTGAGGGGCAGATTCACGTCATCCTCGGCGCCAACGGCGCGGGCAAGACGACGACGTTGCGCGCCATCTCCGGAACGGTCGAGCGCAGCGGCGCGATCATGTTCGACGGCAAACGCATCGATCAGTGTTCGCCCCGGCAGGTCGTGGCGGGCGGTATCGCTCACGTGCCGCAGGGGCGCGGCACCTTCGCCGATCTGACGGTCGACGAGAACCTGCGGTTGGGCGCCTATCTGCGCTCGGGTCCGCAGGTGAAGGAAGACCGCGAACGGTGGCTGAGTTTCTTTCCCCGATTGCGCGAGCGCCTGTCGCAGCAGGCCGGAAGCCTCAGCGGCGGCGAGCAGCAGATGCTTGCGATCGCGCGGGCGCTGATGTTGCGGCCAAGGCTGTTGCTGCTCGACGAGCCGTCGCTCGGGCTTGCGCCGATCATCACGCAGAGCCTGTTTAAGACGCTCGTTGCGATCCGCGATGCGACGTCGATGACGATGCTGATCGTCGAACAGAACGCAAATCTCGCATTGGCCATCGCCGATCAGGGACTGGTTCTCGAAAGCGGTCAGATCGTCCTGCGCGACGAAGCGGCACGGCTTGCGAAGAACGACGAAATCCGCCGCATTTACCTGGGTTACGAATGAACCTGCTCTTTAGCCAGCTCGCCGACGGCATTGCGGATGGTGCGATCTACGCATCGCTCGCACTCGCTCTCGTGTTCAGCTATCGATCCACCAGCATCGTCAACTTCGCGCAGGGCGAGATGGCCATGCTGTCCGCGTTCACCGCATGGCAGCTGATGGCCTGGGGCCTCGGGCTCTTCGCCGCTGCCGCTGTCAGCATCGGACTGTCGTTCGTGTTCGGTGCGGTGCTGTATTTCTGTATCGTCAGGCCGCTGTCGAAGGCCAACCTGCTGACAGTGGTCAGCGTGCTGATCGGCCTCTATCTCGCGTTGAACAGTCTCGCGGGATTCATCTGGACTTATACGATCAAGCCGTTTCCGAGCTTCTTCCCGGCCGGCCATCTCAAGATCGGATCGTTCAACGTCGCCTATGAAACCGCGGGCACGGTGGCCATTATCTCTGCTGTTCTGGTCGTGCTGTATATCCTCTTCGAAAAGACCAAGGTCGGTCTCGCCATGCGCGGCGCGGCATCGGCTCCCGACTCGTCGGTCCTCGTCGGCGTTTCGGTGCCGGTGATGCTGATGATCGGCTGGGGCATCGCGGCTTCCCTCGGCGCATTGTCGGGCATTCTCGTCGCGCCGCGTGTCTTCCTCAATCCGACGATGATGTTCGGCATCATCATCTATGCGTTCGCCGCGGCAACACTCGGCGGCTTCGACAGCATGATCGGTGCGATCGTCGGCGGATTGCTGGTCGGCGTGATCGAAAATCTGGTCGGAACCTATGTGCCGTGGATCGGCGCCGACCTGAAAGTGATCGTCGCGCTGATTCTGATCTTCGCCACGCTTCTGATCAAGCCGGATGGATTGTTCGGCCGCAGGAAGGTGGTGCGGCTATGAGCGGACCGATGCAGAAGTCGTTTCCTTTGTGGCTGCGTGCAATCGGCACCGTCGGCCTCGCGGTGCTGCTGCTCTACGTGATCCCGTTCGCGATCCCGAGCTATCTGGTCAGCCAGTTCGCGACCGTGCTGGCGTTCGGCATTGCAATCATAGGGCTCAATCTCGTCACCGGCTTCGGCGGCGCGATCACGCTTGGCCACGGCGCGTTCGTCGCTCTCGGCGCGTATGTCTCGTCGATCCTGATCGTGCGCTATGGCTGGTATCCGCTCGCCACCATTCCGGTCGCGGCTGTTGTCTGCTGGGTTGCCGGTCTGTGCCTGGGCTTCCCGGCATTGCGATTGCAGGGACTCTACCTCGCGCTCGGCACGCTGGTGCTGTCGATCACGGTGCCGCCACTGCTCAAGCGCTTCGACACGCTGACGGGCGGCGTGCAGGGCCTGATCGTCGGAAACCCGTCGCCGCCGAAATGGCTGCCGCTCGACGACTCGCAGTGGATTTACTTCGTGTCGCTGGTGCTGGCGCTGATTGGTTACTTCGTCGCGCGCCGGATCGTGCACGGGGCGCTCGGCCGTGCGCTGGTCGCGACGCGCGACAACATGCTGGTCGCGGCCGTGATGGGTGTCAGCCGGCTCAATTTGACGACGGCGACGTTTGCGGTGAGCAGCCTCTACGCCGGTGTGGCTGGAGCGCTGTACGCCATGATCGTCGGCTTCGTCTCTCCCGACACGTTCTCCGTGATGCTGAGCCTGAGCCTGTTCGTTGCCGCGGTCGTCGGCGGTGTGACATCGCTGTTCGGTGCTTTCCTCGGATCGCTGTTCATTCAGTTCGTTCCCGTGTGGGCCAGCGACATCGATGTGGCGTTGGCGGGAATGGTTTACGGCCTCTCGCTCATTCTGATTCTTCTGATCGTGCCGGACGGACTTGGCGGCCTCTGCCGTCGGATTTCCGAATGGGTGAAGGGTGCCCTCTACGGCCGCCCCGAGGTGCCATCGCCGGCCAAGGTTGAGAACGCTCTCAAGCCGGAACGGGTGACGCCATGAGCGCCAGCCACGTCGATCACATTATCCTCGGTAACGTCATCACACTCGACGAGACGAGCACGATCGCGGAGGGGATTGCCGTTGCGGGAGACCGTATCGCTGCCGTCGGCTCGCGGAAGGATATCCTTGCGTTGAAAACCGCGCAGACGCGCGTGACCGATACCGGGCACACCATTATTCCCGGTTTCAACGACACCCACGCGCATATGGATACTGAGGGTCTGCGCGAGCGCTTTCCGTCGCTCGGCCGCGTGCGCAGCATTGCCGATGTGCTGGAGCGCATCGCGGCCCTGGCGCGCGAAACGCCGCGCGGCGAGTGGATCGTCACCATGCCAGTCGGCGATCCGCCATTCTACTTCGGCGGACCTTCCGTTCTCGCCGAGAAGCGGATGCCGAACGCGGCAGAGTTGGATCGCGCTGCTCCCGATCATCCGGTCTGCATCCTGCCACCCTCCGGTTACTGGAGCCTGTTGCCGTGCTACACGGCACTCAATTCGCTGGGCCTCAAGCTGAACGGGCTGAATCGTTCGTCGCAGCCGCGCGTCGACGGCATCGAGCTGGGGCGTGACGGGAAGGGTGACCTCACCGGAATCGTCATCGAGAACAACTATCCGGACTCCGCGCAGATCGATCTGTTGCCGGCGGTGCCGCGCTTTTCTCCAGCGGATCGGTGTGAGGGACTGCGGCGCTCGATCGATGCCTATCACAGGATGGGGACGACGAGCGTCTATGAGGGACACGGCTGCGCGGCCGAAGTCATCGATGCCTATCGCGACCTGTGGCAGAGCAACGAACTCACCATGCGCATGGGCCTCGTCG
Organism: Bradyrhizobiaceae bacterium; assembly: GCA_040376815.1. GTDB lineage: Bacteria > Pseudomonadota > Alphaproteobacteria > Rhizobiales > Xanthobacteraceae > SG-bin9. The sequence goes on along the minus strand of JBEIPX010000287.1, from coordinate 488 downwards.
TCAGCCCGGTGTGGTCGTCGGTCGCGGAAGCCAAGAACCATATGCGCGACTGGCTCTCGCTCGCGCGCGATCGCGGCTTCGGCGATTCATATCTGCGGGTCGGCGGAATCTTTATCTCCTACGGCGGCGAGCCGACATCCGCCGCGGTTTCGCAGGCCCGGCCCTGGGATCTCGGCTGGTCCTGCTACATCAAGCAGGCTAACGATCCGAAGGAGTTCGAGGAGCTGTGCGAGCACGCCGCGCTGCATAACCTGCGCGTCCACACCATCGTCATCGACAAGCTGAACGAGGTGCTGCCGATTCTGGAGCGCATCCACGCGCGCTTCGATATTTCCAGGCGGCGCTGGGTGCTCGAACACATGAGCTACGCTGCCTACGAAGACCTTGCGCGACTCAAGCCGCTGGGCATCGGCGTCACGCTCATTCCCGATTACCACGTGTGGAAGGTCGGAACGCGCTTCTTCGACTTGCCCGAGGCCATGCGCGAG
>JBEIPX010000474.1:0-2717 GCA_040376815.1 Bradyrhizobiaceae bacterium | reverse complement strand
GGCAACTTCGCTGACGATGGCGGAGGCGGCGGCGACTATGGTGCCGGCGGCTCGCCCGGTGGCGGACAGCAGCGGCGCGCGGTTGCTGCGGGCGCGGGCGGCGGCCGCCGCAGCGACATGGACGACGACATCCCGTTCTGATCGATCCCGCTCTGATCGTCAGATTCTCGCATTCGCAGCCTGTCTCAGCGCTTGAGGGCGAGCACCAGTTCGCCAGCAACCGGAGCGTCACGCGCGAGCTCGTGCTGATAAAGAGCAGAGCGTGCGTGACGGCCGAGTTCGGCGCCGAACACCTCGATCAGCAGATCCGAAGCGCCATTGAGAACCTTGGGAGCATCCCGGAAACCCGGCGCCGAATTGACAAATCCAAGCAGCCGGATGACGCGCGCGATGCGATCGAGGTCGCCGATCACCGCCTCGGCCATGGCGAGATGATTGATCGCCATCCGGCGGGCTGAGCGATAGCCGTCCTCAATGGACAGCTGGGCGCCGAGCTTTCCGGCCTCCGGCAGATAGTCCTGATCGTCGTCGCCAACCGCGGTGCCGTAGGTGCCCGACAGGTAGAGCAATCCCTCGTGCTCGATCCCGTAAGCGAAGTTGCCGATCGCCTTGGGCGGGCGTGGCAACCGGATGCCGATTTCGGTCAGCCGGCGTTCGATCTCTCCAGTCATGACGTGCCTTCCTCTTGGATGCCTCGACTATAAGCCGGCCGCGCGGGCGGGGAAGCGCCGCCATCTTGACAATGGAAAGATAAAAGTAAATACTATTTACATTGAGCGTGACCGACGATCCGATCGATCAGGAGGATTGCATGAGCCTTGCCTCGACGTTTGCGCCGCTTCTGAATGCTCCCGTCCAGATTCAGCTGCACGCCTTTGCTGCGATGGGTGCGTTCGCACTCGGCATCGCGCAGTTCGTTGCGCCGAAAGGGACGTTGCCGCACCGGACGGTCGGCTGGATCTGGGTCGGCCTGATGCTGATCGTCGCGATCAGTTCGTTCTGGATTCACGGCAAGAGCCCGCGGCTGGCCGGGCCATTCGGACCGATCCATCTGCTGTCGATCATGGTTCTGCTGCTGCTGCCGCTCGCGCTGTTCTTTGCACACCGGCACAACGCCCGAGGCCACGCCAGGACCATGATCGGCATTTTCATCGGCGGACTGGTCGTCGCCGGGCTGTTTACGTTCATCCCCGGACGCCTCATGCACGCAGTCGCATTTGGAGGGTGAATCGCGCCTGCAACCTGTTGGTTTTGCAAGGGGAAAAACCCGCCTGAGATGGCCGTTTTGTTTGGTTTGGCGCGCCGGATGGGCTATATAAATTCCAGCTGATTCAAGCCTGGATTTTACCTTGTCAGATCAAGACGACACCAAGCCGGGAGAGCCGCCGGCGCCCTCGGATATTCGGCCGGTTTCCATCACCGACGAGATGAAGCGCTCGTATCTCGATTACGCGATGAGCGTGATCGTGGCGCGCGCGCTGCCGGATGCACGCGACGGTCTGAAGCCGGTGCATCGCCGCATTCTCTTCGCGATGTATGAGAACGGCTTCGAATGGAACAAGCAGTACCGCAAGTCGGCCCGCACCGTCGGCGACGTCATCGGTAAATACCATCCGCACGGCGACCAGTCTGTCTACGACGCGCTTGTCCGCATGGCGCAGGACTTCTCGATGCGCCTGCCGCTGATCGACGGGCAGGGCAACTTCGGCTCGGTCGACGGCGATCAGGCCGCGGCGATGCGTTACACCGAGTCGCGGCTTGCCAAGGTCGCGCAGTCGCTGATCGACGACATCGACAAGGATACGGTCGATTACCAGGCCAACTACGACAACTCGGAAAGAGAACCGGCGGTCCTTCCGGCGAAGTTTCCGAACCTGCTTGTCAACGGCGCCGGCGGCATTGCCGTCGGCATGGCGACCAACATCCCGCCGCACAACCTCGGCGAAGTGATCGACGCGTGCGTGGCGCTGATCGAAAATCCTGGGCTCAGCATCGACGACCTGATCAACATCGTTCCGGGTCCGGACTTCCCGACCGGCGGCATCATTCTCGGCCGCCAGGGCATCCGCTCGGCCTATCACCTCGGCCGCGGCTCGATCGTGATGCGCGGCAAGGTCGAGATCGAGACCATCCGCAAGGACCGCGAGGCGATCATCGTCTCGGAAATCCCGTATCAGGTGAACAAGGCCACGATGGTCGAGCGCATCGCCGAACTGGTGCGCGACAAGAAGATCGAGGGCATTTCCGATCTGCGCGACGAGTCCGATCGCGACGGCTATCGCGTCGTCGTCGAACTGAAGCGTGATGCGGTCGCCGACGTGGTGCTGAACCAGCTCTATCGCTTCACGCCGCTGCAATCGAGCTTCGGCGCCAACATGGTGGCGCTCGACGCCGGCCGTCCGCAGGTGATGAACCTGAAGGACCTGCTGACGATCTTCATCGCCTTCCGCGAACAGGTCGTCACCCGCCGCACCAAGTTCCTGCTGAACAAGGCGCGCGACCGCGCGCATATCCTGGTCGGTCTTGCGATCGCGGTTGCCAATATCGACGAAATCATTCGCGTCATCCGGACTTCACCCGATCCGAACACCGCCCGCGATACCCTGATGTCGCGCGATTGGCCGGCGGCCGACGTCGCCAGCATGATCACGCTGATCGACGATCCGCGGCATCGCTTGTCACCGGACGGCACGGCACGGCTGTCGATGGAGCAGGCG
>JBEIPX010000033.1:0-13610 GCA_040376815.1 Bradyrhizobiaceae bacterium | reverse complement strand
GCCCAGGCGACGGATTTGATGCTCGGCCTGAAGAACATCTTCAGCGGCAGCGGCTCCGGCCCGGTTCCGCGTCAGACGGTCCGCTTCGAGGGCAACTACACGCCGGGAACGATCTTCATCAATACCAAGGAGCGGCGGCTCTATCTGGTCGAGGGTAACGGCCTTGCGATTCGCTACGGCATCGGCGTCGGCCGCGACGGGTTCCGCTGGGGCGGCACCCACCGCGTCACCGCAAAGAAGGAATGGCCGGCCTGGACCCCGCCGGCGCAGATGCTCCGCCGCCGCCCCGACCTGCCGCGCCACATGGTCGGCGGTCCGGACAATCCGCTCGGCGCGCGCGCCATGTATCTTGGCTCGACGCTCTATCGCATCCATGGCTCGAACGAGCCGGAGACCATCGGCCAGGCCGTTTCATCCGGCTGCTTCCGCATGGTCAACGACGACGTCATTCACCTTTACGACCGCGTCAAAGTCGGCGCGCCGGTGATCGTCAAGAACAACTGACGCAACGTTCCGGCTTACGTTTGCAAACGCTGTTGCCGCCCCGCGGCAGCAGCGTTTACGTTTGGCGAATGAACCACCGCCGAACGGTTATGAGACGCGCCCTGCTTGCGATTGCGGCAACGGCCTGGATCGCGACATCCGTGCCTGCCGCTGCGGAAATCCCGCAGATCGCACAGCGCCAGCGCGCCGAAAAGAAGTCGTTCACCGACGAGCAGATTCTCGACGGCTTCTTCAAGACGGCCTTCGGCGCCGAATACCACCTCGCCGGCCGCATCGACCGCATTAGAAAATATGAAGCGCCGGTGCGCGTGTTTATCGATGGCGCGCGTTTTACCAAGCGCACCGCGCAGCTCGGCAAGATCATCGATGACATCGGCAAGCGCGTTCAGCATCTCGATATCGGTCAGGTCGGCACACGGGAGGCGGCCAACGTCGTCGTCACGCTGGTGCGCGACCGCAATCTCAACCGCACCATCGCCAAACTCTACGGAGCGGAAAAGGCGCGCGAGATTCAGAAGTCGCTCGATCCGCAGTGCCTGTCCGGCTTCAGCAAGGACGACAGCTTCCGGATCAAGCGCTCGGAAGTGCTGCTGACCGTCGACAACGGCGACTTCGTCTTTCACGACTGCGCCTATGAGGAACTGTTGCAATCGCTCGGCCCAATCAACGACACCGATACGGTGCCGTGGACGATGTTCAACGACGATGTCTCGCTGGGCTTCTTCGGCGTCTACGACCAGTATCTCCTGAACATCCTCTACGATCCGCGGGTCAAGGCGGGCATGACGGTTCAGGAAGCGCGGGAGGTTCTGCCGGCGGTGCTGAAGGATGTGCGCGGATGGGTGTCGAAGACGAACGGGCTAAAGGACTGACTCGGCCGTTCATTGGTGCCCGGATCGTCATTGCGAGGAGCAAAGCGACGAAGCAATCCAGCCTCCGCACTTAGAGGTGGATTGCTTCGCTTCGCTCGCACTGACAGCCTCAACACTACTTCCCGCAAATCGCTTTCAGCGATGCCCATTCCTCGGCGGTCAGCAGCGGCGCGCCGGTCACCGGCCGATCCTCCTGCGACATGCGCGCCAGACGCTCCTCCGACAGCGGATGACTGGAGAGGAGCGATGATGCGCTGATCCCCTTGTCTTTGCCCTTCGCCTTGTCCTTCTCGCCGCCTTCCTTGCCAGTCACACGCAGCAGCAGCTCGCCCAAGGGCTTCGGCGAGCGACCGAGCTTGTGCATGGCCTCGACCGTCGCGCCGTCGGCGCTGCGTTCGACATCGCGCGAAGAGGATGCATCGAGCAGCGAGCGCGTCGCGAAGATCACCGCGCCGGAGCCGGTGACATCGCCGAACAGCAGGCCGAGCAGGAACGAGGTGCCGCCGGTGTAGATCATATTGCGCATCGAATCTCGATTGCGGACATGCCCGAGCTCATGCGAGAGCACGCCCGCGACCTCATCGACGTTCTCCGCCTTTTGCAGCAGGCCGTCGAACAGATAGATCTTGCCGCCGGGCAGCGCGATGGCGTTGGGAATGTCGCTGCCGAGCACCGCCGCCTCGACCGACGTCTCCAGACCCATCGCCCCGCGCAGCGCGGTGACGAGCTTGACGAACGCCGCCTGCCCTTTCGGATCGGTGCAAATCTTGTCGTCGAAGAATATCCGCACCTGTTTGTCGGCTGCCTGCCCGATCCGCTGTTCGACCGACTGCGGAATCAGCGGCGTCAGCCGCTCGGCCGCATAAGGCAGCCCGTACATGACCAGAAACGCGATCGAGGCAAGCGCCGCGAAGGACCAGCCGACGATCTGCGCGACACCGCGCCTGCCGACTGCGTGCTCGTCGAAGTGCAGACAGCGCTTGACCAGTTCAAGTGCGAGATCGCGGTCACGAATTTCGAGACGCGCCAGCGATGGCCCGACCTCGCACGCCGCGCGGAGCATGCCCTCCGTGCCGTCAGCCCGGCGGATGTCATCGTAAGGCCAGCTCGCGATGAGCTCTCCTGCTTCACGGATTTCGAGCGCAGTGGCGAACGAAAGATCGACGAAACGTTTGCGGCTCGACATCCCGTCAAAAAAGACGGAGTTGCCCGAGCCGGTTCCGTTGGATGTGCTTTCGCCCTCAGCCTGCATGAGATTGCCTACATGCCTCCGACATCGAGACCATCGGCAAAGCCTTCGCCAAGCGCACCGGCCAGATCACCCTTCGCCGCTACGCCGGCCGCAGCCGCAAGCCCGGTGATGCTGATCGACATCGCCGCCTGCGCCCAGAAATCGCGCGTGAGATAGAGACGAAAGATCACATTGAACGCCAGCATCATGGCGATGTAGCCCAACACCGTGGCGACGGCGAAGGGGATGCTCTGCAGGAACGCCGGCGACGTGTAGGCCTCGGCGATCGACAATCCGCTGGTCGAGCCGACCAGGACAGCGGCAAGCGTGAGATAGGCTGCGAAGAGCGCTGAGAGCAGCAGCGACCAGCCGATCACCTTCCAGTAGAGTTTGATCAATACGCGGCTCTCCAATGTCGACTCGAAACGCACCTCGCCGAAGCGAATGCCCGACATCCACCACCGCCACTGGATGGTCTTGAACAGGCCGTAGACAAACGGCAACAGCGGAAACAAGGGGATCGCAATCAGTGCCGCCGGCCAAAGCCAGCAGCCTTGCTTGAAGAACTCCCAGCCGCTGCCCTCGAAACGTCCTTGCAGGTCGCCGTAAAACGAATGCTTCATCTTGTAGCGTTCGAGCGCCGCATCGCGCCATGGCAGCGCGAGCCCGAGGGTCAGCACCACCAGCGTCCCCCACAAAGCCGCATAGAACGCATAGGCCCAGCCCGAACCGCTCATCCAGAATCGGACGCCGCGCCAGACCGTGCGGCTGAGGCGATAGCGCCGCGCCCGGTAGATTGCGAACTGGCCGAACACGTAAAGAAAGGCGACGAGCGGGATGCTGGCGAATGCCTGAATGCGTTCGGCTTCGAGACCGACAAGAAAGTAAACCAGGTAGATCGGCACCAGGATGGCCATCGCCACCAGGAAGCCGATCAGAAGCTCACGGCCGCGGCCGGTGTATTCCGGCGCATCTCCGTCGACCACCGTGCGCGACCACAGATGGCGGCGCATGTCGGTGACGAGCCAGAACCGGTAGAAGCCGACTGTGACCAGCTCGAGCAGCGCGCCACGCGCGACGAGATGGAGGAATTCACCACGCTTGCCGGGAAACTGCACGGAGACCGGACGGTCCGGCCCCGGGATCGCCGGCACACTGAGCTGGTTCACGACATCACTCCTCGGCAAGACTGTTGGAGGCAAAGCCCGATCGGATGTTAGTCGAGCGAGGGTGACGAAAGGATCATTTCATTAAGATGTTTTTTCGAACAGCTCTCGGCCGATCAGCATGCGGCGGATTTCGCTGGTTCCCGCGCCGATCTCGTAAAGCTTGGCGTCGCGCAGCAGCCGGCCCGTCGGATAGTCGTTGATATAGCCGTTGCCGCCGAGCAACTGGATCGCATCGAGCGCGCACTGGGTCGCCCGCTCGGCGGCGTACAGGATCGCGCCGGCTGCGTCCTCGCGCGTCGTCTCGCCGCGATCGCACGCTTTCGCAACGGAATAAACGTAAGCACGCGACGCATTCATGGTCACGTACATATCGGCAACCTTGCCTTGCACGAGCTGGAAGGTGCCGATCGGCTGGCCGAACTGCTTGCGCTCGTGAATGTAGGGCATCACCACGTCGAGACACGCCTGCATGATGCCGAGCGGCCCCGCCGCCAGCACCGCGCGCTCATAGTCGAGGCCCGACATCAGCACGTTGGCGCCGCGGCCGACGCCGCCGATCACGTTCTCCTCCGGCACTTCGCAATCCTCGAAAACGAGTTCGGCCGTGTCGGAGCCGCGCATGCCGAGCTTGTCGAGCTTCTGCGCGGTCGAGAATCCCTTCATGCCCTTCTCGATCAGGAAGGCGGTGATGCCGCGCGGTCCGCCGTTCGGATCGGTCTTGGCATAGACCACCAGCGTCTCAGCGATCGGACCGTTGGTGATCCACATCTTGCTGCCGTTGAGGACGTAGCGGTCGCCCTTCTTGTCAGCGCGCGTCTTCATCGACACCACGTCGGAGCCGGCGCCCGGCTCGGACATCGCCAGCGCGCCGACGTGCTCGCCGGAAATCAGCTTCGGTAGATACTTGCGCTTCTGCGCGTCGTTGCCGTTGCGGCGGATCTGGTTGATGCAGAGATTCGAATGCGCGCCATAGGACAAACCGACCGAGGCCGATGCGCGGGAGATTTCCTCGAGCGCAATGCAATGCTCGAGATAACCGAGGCCGGAGCCGCCGTACTCTTCCTCGACGGTAATGCCATGCAAACCAAGCGCGCCGAGCTTCGGCCACAGGTCGCGCGGAAACTGATTGCTCTTGTCGATATCGTCGGCGCGCGGCGCAATTTCGTTGCTGGAAAAGTCGCGAACGGTTTCACGGATTGCGTCCGCCGTCTCGCCGAGATCGAAATTGAACGTGCGCTGCGCGTTGGCAATCATTTGCGGCCCTGTCTCCCGGCGCGCATGGCGGCGCCGATCATTTGTATCTGGGGCCGAACATGCCACAGGCCCTTCTGCGAGAGAAGGGCCTGTGGGAAGAGAGGGATGAACGCGACGATTATGCCAGCGCGCGCGAGGCTTCCTTCACCTTGCGGGTCGCACCGTCGACCGACCGGGTCGCGTTGGCGATCTCGGTCATGTTGTCGTTGATCTCGTTCACGCTGCGGGCCGCGACCTGCATGTTGGACGAGATGCTCTGCGTCACCGACGACTGTTCTTCCACCGACGCCGCGATGGCGCCGGAGATTTCGTTGACGCGCGAGATCGTCTGGGTGATTGCCTCGATCACCGCGACCGCGCTCTGGGTCGAGCCCTGCACGGCGGCAATCTGGCCGCTGATCTCGTCGGTCGCCTTGGCCGTCTGCGTCGCGAGGCTCTTCACCTCCGACGCCACCACCGCGAAACCGCGCCCCGCCTCGCCCGCACGCGCCGCTTCGATCGTGGCGTTGAGCGCAAGCAGGTTGGTCTGGTCGGCGATGTTGTTGATCAGCTTCACGACGTCGCCGATCTTCTGCGCCGCCGAGGCAAGACCGGAGACGATCTCGTTGGTTTCGGTTGCCTGTTGCACGGCTTGCCGCGAGATGTTGAGCGCTTCGGCAGCCTGGCGGCTGATCTCGCCGACGGATGCCGCCAGCTCTTCCGCACCGGAAGCGACTGCCTGCATGTTCGACGACGTTTGCGTCGATGCGCTCACCGCCGAGTTCACCCGCTCCGACGTCGCCGTCACCGACTCGGTGATCGAGCCGAGATCGTGATCGATGGTCTTCTGCACCTCGGCACGGCGGATGCGGTCCTGCACCTGCGCCGTGATGTCGGTTGCGAATTTCACGACCTTGACGTTCTTGCCGCTCGCATCCTGGATCGGATTGTAGGACGCCTGAATCCAGACTTCGCGGCCGCCCTTGGCGATCCGCTTGTACTCGTCGGCCTGATACTCGCCGCGCTTCAGCCGGTCCCAGAAGTCGCGATAGGCGGCGCTGTCCCGGTAAGCCGGCTCCGCGAACATGCTGTGATGCCGGCCCTGGATTTCATCGAGCCGGTAGCCCATCGCGCCGAGGAAGTTCTCGTTCGCGGTGATGATGGTGCCGTCGAGATTGAACTCGATCACGGCCTGCGATTTGTGGATGGCCTGGATTTGTCCCTCGTGGTCGGCGCTCTTGATCTTCACCGCCGTGATGTCAGTGGCGAACTTCACCACCTTGAACGGCTTGCCGTTCTTGCCGAGCAACGGGTTGTAGGACGCCTGAATCCAGATTTCGCGGCCACCCTTGGCGAACCGCTTGAACTCGCGCGACTGAAACTCGCCCCGGCGCAGCGCCTCCCAAAATTCGCGATACTCCGCACTCTCCCGGTACGCCGGCTCTACGAACATACCGTGGTGTTGCCCCTGAATTTCCTCGAGCCGGTATCCAATTGCCGACAGGAAGTTGTCATTTGCGGTCAGTATTTTCCCGTCCAGGTTGAATTCAATGATCGCCTGCGATTTGCTCAGTGCTTCCATTTTCGACTTAAGTTCCTGATTCCCATTAAAAATATTCATAGTCCAGTCCTCAGGTTTGGAGCTACCTAGAGTTTAAGGTAAAAATGGTTAACAACCCATAAGAGAGTGTCCTGTTCCAGCACACCAAACCTGCCAGTTTCTTGGAAGTAATCTTGTTCTCGCGACGAACGCGCGGTCTAATCGCCCGTAAAGATTACGGGAGGAATGTATGCTGGACATCGCCACCAAGGAGCGGGGCTACACCGAGCCTGGACGCGCCGAGCGCATCAAGGCCGCGCGCGAGTACGCCTACGCCATGCCGCTCGCGGACATGCATCCCGGCGCGCCGCAACTCTTCCGCTCCGACACCTGGCAACCCGTCTTCGAGCGGCTGCGCAACGAAGCGCCGATCCACTTCTGCACCAAGGCGCCGATCGAGCCGTACTGGTCGGTCACCCGCTACAACGACATCATGCATGTCGATACCAATCACGGCATCTTCTCCTCGGACGTGACGCTCGGCGGCATCTCGATCCGCGACGTGCCGCCCGGCTATGACTGGCCGAGCTTCATCGCCATGGACCAGCCGCGCCATTCCGAGCAGCGCAAGACCGTACAGCCGATGTTCACGCCGAAGCATCTCGACGAACTGGCGATCCTGATCCGCGAACGCGCCGGCAAGGTGCTCGACGCGCTGCCGCGCAACGAGACGTTCAACTTCGTCGAGCGCGTCTCGATCGAACTGACGACGCAGATGCTCGCGACCCTGTTCGACTTCCCGTGGGAAGAGCGCCGCAAGCTGACCCGCTGGTCCGACGTCTCGACCGCGCTGCCGAAGAGCGGCGTCGTCGAATCCGAGGAGCAACGCCGTCAGGAAATGAACGAGTGCGCCGCCTACTTCACCAAGCTCTGGAACGAGCGCGTGAACTCGGAGCCGCGTAACGACCTCATCTCCATGATGTGCCACAACGACGCGACGCGCTACATGGACCCCGACAACCTGATGGGCAACATCATCCTGCTCATCGTCGGCGGCAACGACACCACCCGCAACACCATGACCGGCTCGGTGCTGGCGCTGAACGAGAATCCGGAAGAGTACCGGAAACTGCGCGAAAATCCGGCGCTGATCGATACCATGGTGGCGGAAGTCATCCGCTGGCAGACGCCGCTCGCGCACATGCGCCGCACGGCGCTGGTCGACACCGAGATGCACGGCCAGAAGATCAAGAAGGGCGACCGCGTGGTGATGTGGTACGTCTCGGGCAACCGCGACGAAACCGTGATCGAGAATCCGGATCAATTCATCATCGATCGCGCCCGCCCGCGCATCCACCTCTCCTTCGGCTTCGGCATCCACCGCTGCGTCGGCATGCGGCTCGCGGAACTCCAGCTCAAGATCGTTTGGCAGGAAATGCTGAAACGTTTCGAAAAAATCGAAGTGGTCGGCGAACCGAAGCGCATCTATTCGAGCTTCATCAAGGGCTACGAAACGCTGCCGGTTCGTATCCCAGGATAGGTAACTTCGTCATTGCGAGCGAAGCGAAGCAATCCACCCTTCGCTCGTAACTGGATTGCTTCGTCGCACAATTGTGCTCCTCGCAATGACGGTGAGCAGCACTTTGGAATGATCCCGCACTTGCGACGCTGCGTTGCGTCCCGAACAAGTGCTGAAACGTCAAGCCTCTGGCGCGCCGGGCTGATGCCGCAGCCGCGCCATCAAGCCCGTTGCAAAGCCCGGGCCGATCTCGCAAAACGTCCTGGCGTTCGTCCCTCCCTAACCTTCCACGATAGCGATGACACAGCACACCCACGACGAGTACACCGACATCCGCGAAGCCGTCGCCAAGCTCTGCGCCCAGTTTCCGGGCGAATACTGGCGCAAGCTCGATCGCGAGATGGCCTATCCCACCGACTTCGTCGGCGCGCTGACGCAATCGGGTTACCTCTCGGTGCTGATCCCCGAGGAATACGGCGGCGCGGGACTGAAGCTCTCGGCGGGCGCGGCGATCCTCGAAGAAGTGCATCGCGCGGGCTGCAACGCCGGCGCCTGCCACGCCCAGATGTACACCATGGGCACGGTGCTGCGTCACGGCAACGACGAACAGAAGAAGAAGTGGCTGCCGAAGATCGCCACCGGCGAGGTCCGCTTGCAGGCATTCGGCGTCACCGAACCGACCAGCGGCACCGATACGTCGTCGATCAAGACGTTCGCCCGCAAGGACGGCAACAGCGAGTACGTCGTCTCGGGCCAGAAGATCTGGACCAGCCGCGCCGAACATTCGGACCTGATGGTGCTGCTCGCGCGCACCACCCCGAAGGAACAGGCGAAGAAACGCACCGATGGCCTCTCCGTGTTCCTCGTCGACATGAAGACGGCGCGCGGCAACGGCCTCACCATTCGCCCGATCCGCACGATGATGAACCACTCGACCACCGAGGTGTTCTTCGACGAGTTGCGCGTGCCGGCCGAGAACCTGATCGGCGAGGAAGGCAAGGGTTTCCGCTACATCCTCTCCGGCATGAACGCCGAGCGCATCCTGATCGCGTCGGAATGCATCGGCGACGCCAAGTGGTTCATCAAGAAAGCATCCGACTACGCACGCGACCGCTCGGTGTTCGGCCGGCCGATCGGCCAAAATCAGGGCATCCAGTTCCCGATCGCCAAGGCCTACGCGGCGATGCGTGCCGCCGAATTGATGGTACGCGAGGCGACGCGCCTCTATGAGGCCGGCGAAGACTGCGGCGCCGAGGCCAACATGGCGAAGATGCTCGCCGCCGACGCATCGTGGGAAGCGGCCAACGCCTGCATCCAGACGCACGGCGGCTTCGGTTTCGCCGAGGAGTACGACGTCGAGCGCAAGTTCCGCGAAACCCGGCTCTATCAGGTCGCGCCGATTTCGACCAATCTTGTGCTCTCGTTCATCGCCGAGCACGTGCTGGGCATGCCGCGCTCGTATTGACCCGCTTTGACTGGGATCGACCATGCTGCCGCTTGAAGGACTGACCGTCATCGCCGTGGAGCAGGCCGTCGCCGCGCCGTTCTGCACCTCGCGCCTCGCCGACGCGGGCGCCACCGTGATCAAGGTGGAACGTCCCGAGGGCGACTTCGCCCGCGCTTACGACGCGGCCGCGAAGGGCCAGAGCAGCTACTTTGTCTGGCTCAACCGCGGCAAGCAGTCGGTGGTGATCGATCTCGCCACGCCCGATGGCCGTGCGAGTCTCGAGGCCCTGATCGCCAGCGCCGATGTGCTGGTGCAGAATCTCAAGCCCGGTTCGATGGACAAGCTCGGCTTCACCCGCGAGCGCCTGCGCGCGCAGTATCCGAAGCTGATCATCGCCACCATCACCGGCTACGGCGACACCGGCCCTTACGCCGAGCGCAAGGCATACGACCTGCTCATTCAGGCCGAGAGCGGCCTTGCCTCGCTCACCGGCGGACCGGAAGCCCCGGCCCGCGTCGGCATGTCGGTGGTCGACGTCTCGACCGGCGCGGCCGCACATGCCGCAATCCTCGAAGCCTTGATCGCACGCTCGCGCACCGGACAGGGCGCCGACATCCGTATCTCGATGTTCGACGTGATGGCGGACTGGCTGACCGTGCCGCTGCTCAACGCCGAGAACGGCAACACGCCGAAGCGCATCGGCCTCTCGCACACCTCGATCGCCCCCTACGGCGTGTTCCTGTCGAAGGACGGCCGTCCGGTGCTGATTTCGATCCAGAACGAGCGCGAGTGGCGGACGCTCTGCACCGACGTGATGCAAATACCGGAGCTGCTGAAAGACCCGCGCCTCGCCAACGGTATCGAGCGCGTTCGCAACCGCGACGCCACGGACATGATCGTCGCCAAGGTGTTCGGCTCGCTCTCGCGCGACGAACTGGTGAAGCGGCTCGACGATGCCGACATCGCTTTTGCCGAGGTCAACACCATGGATGACCTGGCGAAGCATCCGCACCTGCGGCGCATCGATGTCGCCACGCCGAACGGCGTCGTGTCCTATCCCGCGCCCGGCGCGCAGGTGGTGGGCGAGACCCGCCGCTACGGCGCGGTGCCGGCCATCGGCGAACACACCTCCAGCGTTCCTGCGACCGCGCAAAAGGGAAAAATCGCGTCATGACCGCAGCTGCCGCCGAGAAGCTCGACATCGATCATCTGCGCCAGTGGATCGGCAAAACCGAGGAAGTCTCCGACGTCGTCACCGCGCAACTGGTGAAAGGTCTGCGCGCAACGCTGTTCCTCGACATCGGCTCGCCGAAGACGGGCGACGCCGCGCCGTTTACCACCCACTGGTGTCTCGCACCGCCGGTCTACCCGGCATCCATGCTGAGCGAGGACGGTCACCCGAAGCGCGGCGGCTTTCTGCCGCCGGTGCCGCTGCCGCGGCGCATGTGGGCGGGCGGCGAGATCGCGTTCATCGATCCGCTCCGCGTCGGCGATGAAGTCACGCGTTCATCGACGATCGGCGACATCAACATCAAGAGCGGCTCGACCGGCACGCTGTGCTTCGTCGCGGTCAACCACACGATTTCGACTGCGCGCGGCGTCGCCATCAAGGAACGCCACGACATCGTCTATCGCGAGGCGACCACCGGCCCGCAGGCTGCGCCCAAGGCGCCGCCGGCACCACCGGCCGCGCAGCATGTCGAAAAGCACATGGCCGATACCGTGCTGCTGTTTCGGTATTCGGCGCTGACCTTCAACGGCCACCGTATTCATTACGATCGTGACTACGTGACCAAGGTCGAGGGATATCCGGGCCTCGTGTTCCACGGGCCGATGCAGGCGGCGCTCTTGGTCGAGTTCGCCGCCAAGCTCAACGGCGGCAAGGCGCCGGCGACCTTCGCCTATCGCGGCCTGCAGCCGCTGTTCGAAGGCTCCGAGTTCAGCGTCAACGCCAACAAGACGGCGGCCGGCATGGAACTGTGGACCGCCAACAGCAAGGGCGAGCCGACGATGAAGGGCACGGCGACGCTGTAAAGCTTCTCAACTCTCCCTGTTGACGGGGAGGGAGTCGGCATCCACCCCGCCAGATCCTTCCGCCTCATCCTGAGGAGCGCAAAGCGCGTCTCGAAGGACGAGGCGGCCGATACTTGACCCTCATGGTTCGAGACGCCGCTGACGCGGCTCCTCACCATAAGGATCGGGTGCGCTGCAAATTGTCCTGGTAAATTGCCTTGGCAACCATCTCCGCGCTAACATGCATGCACGTCCGGTTACCTCGGTGTAACCGCAACCCCTTCGAGCGTTAGGACTTTCCGTTGTCTCGCCAGCCCGCAAAACGCGCACGCGCGTCCGCTACCGTGAAGAGCGCTACCTTCGATCTTCTGCGCGGATTCGGCATCACGAAAGTTTTCGGCAATCCCGGCTCGACCGAGCTGCCGTTCCTGAGCGACTGGCCCGACGACATCGAGTACGTGCTCGGCCTGCAGGAAGCGTCCGTGATCGGCATGGCCGACGGCTACGCACAGGCGACGCGCAACGCCGCGTTCGTCAACCTTCATGCCGCCGCGGGCGTCGGCCATGCGCTCGGCAACATCTTCACGGCGTTTCGCAACCAGACGCCGATGGTGATCAGCGCCGGCCAGCAGGCGCGCAGCATTCTGCCGTTGCAGGCGTTTCTCTACGCCGAGCGCGCCTCCGAGTTTCCGCGGCCGTATGTGAAGTACAGCGTCGAGCCCGCGCGTCCCGAAGACGTGCCGGCGGCGCTCGCCCGCGCTTACTACGAAGCGATGCAGCCGCCGTGCGGGCCGACCTTCGTCTCGGTCCCGATCGACGATTGGGACAGGCCCGCGCAGCCGCTGGCCGCCCGCCGCGTCAGCCGCGAGCTCGGCCCTGATCCGGATGCGACGCGCGCGCTTGCGGATGCTATCGTCGCGAGCAAGCGGCCCGCGTTCGTCGTCGGGCCGTCGATCGACAAGGAGCAGGCTGTCGATGCGATGGTTACGCTCGCCGAGCGCGCGAATGCATCGGTCTGGGTCAGTCCGTTCTCGCCGCGTTGCAGTTTCCCCGAAAGGCATCCACTGTTCACGGGCTTCCTGCATGCCTCGCCGGCGCAGCTCTCGGATGCGCTGCGCGAGCACGATCTCGTCGTCGTGTTCGGCGCGCCGGTGTTCACCTTTCACGTCGAGGGGCATCCCGAGATTTTCCACGACGGCACCGTGCTCTGGCAGATCACCGACAATCCGGTCCATGCCGCCGTGATGCCGACCGGCTCCAGCATCGTCGCGACGATGAAGCCCGCGATCGCGGCACTGCAAGCATTGCTGCCGGAAACGAAACGCGCAAAACCATCCGGCCGCATCCTGCCCCACACCCCCGGCGGCAAAGAATCCGATTCCGGCCGAATATCTGATGCACATGATTTCGGAAACGATGCCGAAGGATGCGCTGCTCGTCGAAGAAGCGCCGTCGCATCGTCCGCTCATGCAGAAGCATCTGCCGATGCGCGGACAGGACAGCTTCTACACCATGTCGAGCGGCGGCCTCGGCTGGTCGCTTCCCGCAGCAGTCGGCATCGCGCTCGATCGCAGCAAGCAGCGCACCATCTGCCTCATTGGCGACGGTTCGGCGATGTATTCGCTGCAAGCGCTCTGGACTGCGGCGCAGCGCAAGCTGCCGCTCACCGTGATCGTCATCAACAATTCCGGCTACGGCGCGATGCGATCGTTCTCGCAGGTCATGCAGGTGCGCAATGTGCCGGGGCTCGAATTGCCGGACATCGATTTCGTCAAGATCGCGCAGGGTCTCGGCTGCGATGCGGTCCGTGTGAGTGAAGCCGCGAAGCTCGGCGCAGCGCTGAAGAAAGGTTTCGCGTCAACGAACACGACGCTGATCGAGGTGATGGTCGATTTCGCCGTGCCGATCCTCTACGGGCAGAAGCATTAGAGCAGCGCGCCTCTTGATCCCTCCCCTTGATGGGGAGGGTCGGCCGAGGGGAGCGGAGGCCGGGGTGGGGTGACATCACCCCCACCCGTCACGTTGCTCGTTGCACTCGCAACGTGCCACCCTCCCCGCAAGGGGGAGGGATAAGTTACTTCT
>JBEIPX010000531.1:0-2127 GCA_040376815.1 Bradyrhizobiaceae bacterium | reverse complement strand
GGCCCGCTCTGGTATGCCTGCGATTTGCGTCAGGTTTCGACGAGGCCCGTGGTCGAACCGCTGGCGGTGGAGTCGCTGCGGCCATGGGGCAGCGCCAGATAGGATTCCGAACTCATCTCGATCAGCCGCGAGGCAGTCCGCTTGAATTCGTTGGCCTCGATGCCCTCGGTTGCCCGATAGAGCGAAATCGGATCGGCGTCCGACGACGCCATCAGCTTCACGGCGTTGTCGTAAAGAGTATCGATCAGGGTGATGAACCGCTTGGCCGCGTTGCGATCCGGGAAGTCCATGACCGGAATGCGGTCGATCAGGATGGTGTGATAGTCGCGGGCGAGCCTCAGGTAATCGGAGCCCGCGAGCGGCTTTTCGCAGAGGTCGGAGAATTTAAAGCGGGCCACACCGTTCGCGGAGCGGGGCACGGTGAGCTTGTGTCCCTTGATCATGATGTCGCGCGGGTCGCCCCTGGCGCCGGCAGTCAATTTCTTCCAGGCATTGTCGAGAGCAGCCGCCGCGGCCGCGTCGGCGGGCGTCAGCCACATTTTTGCGCCGGCGAGCTTCTCCAGCCGGAAATCGGTGCGCGCATCGAGGCGCAGCACCTCCATGCGATCGGTGAAATGAGTGATGAACGGCAGGAACAACGCGCGATTGAGGCCACCCTTGTAGAGGTCTTCCGGCGCGACGTTCGACGTCGCGACCACCACCGTTCCGAGGGAAAACAGCGCCGCGAACAAACGCCCGAGGATCATGGCGTCGGCAATATCGGTGACGTGAAATTCGTCGAAACACAGCAGCCACGCTTCCTTGTAGATCGAAGCTGCGGTCAGCTTGACCGGATCGGTGTCGGTGATTTCGCCGCTGCCGATCTGCTGCCTGAACCCGTGAATGCGCTCATGCACATCGGCCATGAATTCATGGAAATGCGCGCGGCGCTTTAGTTTGACCGGGCTCTGATGGAAGAATAGGTCCATGAGCATGGTCTTGCCGCGGCCAACCTCGCCATGAATGTAGAGGCCGCGCGGCAGCGTATCGTCGACACCCTTCGAGAACAGCCGTTTGAAGAACCCTGCCTTGCGGGCCCGGCGATAACGCACCAGTCCGGCTTCGAGCCGTGAGAACGCCTCGACTGCGTCCGCCTGCGCCGGGTCAGCCTCGATCGCGCCCGACGCCACCAGTGCCTGATAGCGGGCTCGAAACGAGTTCGCGCGGGAACCGGCCGATTTCGAGAGCGACATGCTGCGCTAACGGCATGAACTGGGACGAAAAATCAAGGCAGCAATTCTGCGGGCCCGCATGCGGAATTGCATTTAGCGGGAGTATATCTGACCGCTCGCTGGCTGGTTTACCTCATGCCCGAGCGCGTAGGAATCCTCGACGACGTAGGGACCGCCACCGACCGAGTCGCGCGAAGAGAAGAGAACAAAGCGCGAGGCCGTGAAGGTGCGGGTCGGGAAATAGCCGCGCACGGAAAGATAATCCGCCACATCCTGATTCGATGAATCGCGCAGGCGCGCCAGCGTCACATGCGGGATGAACTTGCGGCCCTCCGGATCGAGCCCGACCCGCTGCATCAGCCGCTCGAGTTCAGCCTGCAATTCCATCAGCGGCCTCGACGGCACCACCGATGCAACGACGGCACGCGGCTTTTTGCTGCCAAAACTCGACAGACCTCGCAGCGAGACTTCGAATGGCTTGCGATTGATCCGCACCAACGTCGATGCAATCTCGTTGGCAGCTCTGCCATCGATATCGCCGATGAAACGAAGGGTGACGTGATAATTTTCCGGATCGATCCAGCGCGCTCCGGGAAGGCCGCCGCGCAAACTCGACAACGACTGGCCAATATCGTCTGGAATTTCCAGACCCGTGAACAGACGTGGCATCGCTTGAACCCTCGATGCTGAACCCGGCGACGAATCACCGATACCTTCTTGTAACCCAGCTTGATGACAGTGCGAAGCGTCAGCGATTAACGGCGGGCAAATCCCATTGGATTGCGGCGCGCCGGTTACTTTCGCTGCTCGTTGCGCGTCGCCAGAAATGCCTCAACCGACGGCAGCATGCGCTTGACGATGACGTCGATGCCTTCGGCTGTCGGATGAATTCCGTCCGGCTGATTGAGCTTCGCTT
>JBEIPX010000171.1:0-6506 GCA_040376815.1 Bradyrhizobiaceae bacterium | reverse complement strand
CGCAACGAGATCGGTCTCGACGTCGGCCGTGACGGCAACGATGTCGCCGTGCGCTTTATTGGCGCCGATGGCGAACCCGGCAAACCGCACCATCTGGTGTCGAACTGGAAGCCTGGCGATCCGGTCTGGCATGGCACGATCGATGGCGTGCCGGCCGCGATGCAGGTCCGCACTGCGCTGAACGGCTTTCGCATCGCCTATCATGGTTTCGAGGTGCCGGTGCAGGTGTTCACCGAGACCGAGGCGACTGCGGCGCGATTGATGCCTGTCGGCACCAAGACCGATACCGGCAAGAAGTTGCTGTGCCCGATGCCCGGCCTCGTGATCTCGATCGCGGTCACCGAAGGACAGGAAGTGAAAGCGGGTGAGACGCTCGCCGTGGTCGAGGCGATGAAGATGCAGAACGTGCTGCGTGCGGAGCGCGACGGTACCGTCAAGAAAATCCATGCCAGCGCCGGCGCGACGCTCGCCGTCGATGCCATGATCCTCGAATTCGCGTGAGTTGGCGGATGCGCGCACGGCGGGAAGCGTTTCGCGCGGTTCTTGCCGGCCCGGCGGTTGTCCGGCCCGCGTCGACGCACGATCCGATCGCGGCGCGCATTGCCGAAGACCT
The DNA here is from genome assembly GCA_040376815.1 of Bradyrhizobiaceae bacterium. Classification (GTDB taxonomy): domain Bacteria; phylum Pseudomonadota; class Alphaproteobacteria; order Rhizobiales; family Xanthobacteraceae; genus SG-bin9. The sequence goes on along the minus strand of JBEIPX010000171.1, from coordinate 5,893 downwards.
GGGCTTCGAGATCGGCATTCTCGGCGGTTCGGCGGCGTCGCTCGCCGTTCTCGGCGATGCCGATCTCGTTCTCATCACGCTGACCGAACTGGCCGAGCAGGTGCGCCGGATCACGCGCGCGGCTCAGCTGCCGCTGCTGGTGGATGCGGATCACGGCTATGGCAACGCGCTGAACGTGCGCCGCACGATTCAGGAGATCGAGGCAGCCGGTGCGGCGGCGCTCACCATCGAAGACACGCTGCTGCCGCAGGCCTATGGCGAAACGAAGCCGCAGCTGATTTCGCTGGATGAGGGCGTCGGCAAGATCAAGGCCGCGCTCGATGCGCGCTCGGACATGTCATTCGTGATTTTCGGCCGCACCGGCGCGGCGTCGATCACGAACATCGACGATGCGGTTGCGCGCGCCAAGGCCTACGAGGCCGCAGGCGTCGACGCGCTGTTCTTCACGGGCGTCCGGACACGGGCACAGCTCCAGGCCATCGCGTCCGCAACGACGCTGCCGATCATGCTCGGCACCATCGAAGGCGATCTCGACGATAACGCATTCCTCGCGAGCCAGCGCGTGCGCATCGCTAATCAGGGGCACACGCCGGTGGCAGCCGCGACGCAGGCGATCTACGACACGTTGAAGGCTCTGCGCGAGGGCACACCTCCGAAGCAGCTCAAGGGCTTGCCATCGGCCGAGCTGACGGCGCGCGTGATGCGCGACAGCGCGGTCAAGGATCGCATTGCGTACTTCCTCGGGATCAAACGCTAGCGGTCTGCGTTGCGGATGGGTCCGCATGTGAGGCGCGTGATGACAGTCATCCGCTATATCGTCGTTCGTGGTCGCGTGCAGGGCGTCGGCTATCGCGCTTGGCTGGCGGACGAGGCGATCGCGCGCGGGCTCGAAGGCTGGGTCCGCAACCGCCGTGACGGAACGGTGGAAGCGGTGTTCGCGGGCGAGGGTGATGTTGTTGGGGCAATGATTGCCGACTGCCGTCGCGGTCCTGCGCTGGCGCGGGTCGAATCCCTCGACAATCAGCCGGGCACGGCCGATGACCTCGGTGTGAGCACGTCGCGCGAACGGTTTGCCGTATTGTCGACGGTCTAGCGTGCCGAGGCTTTCCTGAACGCTGCCGCCAGTGTCCGCAGCGCGGTGAGCTTTGCGGCATCGCTGACGCGCGAATAGAGCATCACCTTCGAGCCGGGAAGGCGCGGCAGGCCGAGCGCTTGTCCGACGTCAACCAGACCCACGGGTGCAATGCGCCGCGCCAGCGATGCGACAGCGAGTCCGGCTTGCGCGGCAGCGACCACGGCCGAGACGCCGCCGCCGACAAAGGCTTCGCTCCATTCGATCTTCGCTTTATCGAGCGCACGGACCGCGAGAGCGCGGACGCCGCAGGGAGCAGCAAGCGTCGCCACCGGCAGCGGTTGCCCGCGTGTCCACAGAAAGGCGGGTGACGCAAACCAGCCGAACGAATCGTCCGCCAGTTTCTCGCCGCCGCGGCGGCTGCCTTCCTGGCGCACGATCACGGCATCGAGTTCGCCGCCGTCCATCGCATCCAGCAAGTCGCGTGAGAAGCCGATGCTCACCGCGAGGGTCATGGATGACGACACGGCGCGGAAGCGTTCGAGCAGCGGCACCAGCTCCGGCCCTGCTGCATGATCGCTGATGCCGAGGGCGAGCTGCTGCACTGCCAGCCGCTCGCCGGAGAGCGCGCGTTCGTGCGCGGCCATCAGTTCAGATGCATGGCGTCGAAACGCGATGCCATCTGCCGTCAGGCGAACCGCGCGCGGCGATCGCTCCACCAGCCGCTGCCCCAGCAACGCCTCGAGCCGTTGCAGCTTCATGCTCACGGCGGCTTGCGTCGTGCCAAGCGCTTCCGCAGCGCGGGTGAAGTTCTGCAGTTCTGCGACGAGGAGGAAGGCCTGGACCGTCAGGATGTCGAGGGCTTTCATCTTATCATCCTAATATCTTATCATTAATATTATCAAAGATAAGGTATCAGAATGGCGATGTAGACGCTAGGTTTCGTGTGTGCACCCGGTGCGCATCGAAAAGGAAAAGAACCATGCCCCTCATCATCGTTCGTTACAGCACGCCCAATGCCGAGCCGAGGAAAGCCGAGATCGCCACCGCGATCACCGAGCTCTCATCGAGCATCCTGCGCAAGGATGCATCAGTGACCGCGCTGATTGTCGAGGCCGCCGATCCGGCCGACTGGTTCGCCGGCGGCTCAACCCTCGCTGAGCAGAAGCTCGCGAGCTTCTGGGTCGACATTCACGTCTCGGATGGCACCAACACCAAGGACGAGAAGGCAACCTTCCTCGCCACGCTGTTCAAGCGCATGGGCGACCTGCTCGGGCCGCTGCACACGGAAAGCTACGCTTACGTCCACGACGCGCGCGGCGACGCGTATGGCTTCGGCGGCCTGACGCAGGAGCGGCGATACATCGAAGGCAGGAAGGCGCCTGTCGCGCAGAAGGCTGCCTGAGGTCTCAGGCGCTCGTTTCGGGCAGGCGTGCAACCGAGCCGAACACCTCGGCAAACGCCTGCCTGAGCGCGATATCAACGTCGGCCGTCGTCGCCGTCAGCCCGAGATCGGCGAGGCTGGTGACGCCATAGCGCGGGTCGACGACACCGCAGGGCACGATACCGGCGAAGTGGGCGAGGTTAGGCTCCACGTTCAGCGAGATGCCGTGCATCGTCACCCAGCGCTTGATGCGCACGCCGATGGCGCCAATCTTGTCTTCGAAGCCCGCGCCCTTGTCCGGCCGCGCCACCCAGACGCCGACGCGGTCTTCGCGCCGTTCTCCACGCACGTTGAACGCCGCAAGCGTCCGGATCATCCACTCTTCGAGTCCGGCCACATAAGCCCGCACGTCCGGCCGCCGGCGCTTGAGATCGAGCATTACATAAGCGACCCGTTGACCGGGCCCGTGATAGGTCATCTGGCCGCCGCGTCCGGTCTGAAACAGCGGGAATTGTCCGCCGACGAAATCGCCGGGCTGGGCGCTGGTCCCCGACGTGTAGAGTGGGGGATGCTCCAGCAGCCACACCAGTTCCGGCGCCGTCCCCGCAGCGATCTCGCCGATTCGCCGCTCCATCCGGGCGACCGCGTCATCATAGGGGACGAGCTGGTCGGAAATCAGCCATTCCGGGCCACCGAGGCTGGCTTCAGCCGCAGGCAGGGCCGATAAATCGAGCGTTTGGCGGGTATTAACCATTGGGTAATCATACCATGGTGATGATCGCTGCAAGGTCAATGTGTGCAGTCAGGTCGTTCAGTGCCAACCCTCGATAAAGTTGCGGTCGATCTGACCGTCGTTCTCGGAACGACGACGATGCCTGTTCACCAGGTGATGCGGTTGAGCCGCGGCGCCATCATCGAGCTCGATGCGACCGAGCAGGATGAGGTGAAGGTGCTGGCCAATAACATGCCGGTGGCAAGCGGTGTTGTGGTGGTCAACCGCAACCGCATCGCCGTCGAAGTCAAGCAAATGCTGCCCCGGGCCCCGGATCGGCGCTGATCCCGGGCGGACAGCGAATGTCAATTCCACTCCACTAACAGGCTCTTGTACCCCCAATCCCGATTTGTTACATCGGCGCCCTGACGGTTCGCCGGGTCCCTCCCGGCGTCTTCGGAACCAGCGCTCGTGGCGGAATTGGTAGACGCGCTGCCTTGAGGTGGCAGTTAGTAAAATCGTGGGGGTTCGAGTCCCTCCGAGCGCACCACAAAATACGAAGCTGAACGACCGGATCGGCCTACGCGGGGCGAGACAGTCAAGCCCAGCCCTGCATGTGAAATTTAAGCCTTCTTTCAACCGTCGTCCCCGACGGTATCACATCTGTGCTGGAGCCGTGCCGTGACAATTCTCAGCTACGTCTACCGCTTCATCTCCAACTTCATCCTGTTGGCGATGGTCTACTTCACCCTGAATTTTCTCGACAAGTACCAGCAGCGCGCGACCGTCGCCGTTCTGGTGCTGGTCTATGCGTCAATGCGGGCGATCTCCGCGCTGCGCTCGTTCTACTTCTACCAGCGGATCGAGCGGCTGGAACTCGACGTCCGGCGCAGCATTGGCAACACGGGTGATGGCGGACCGCGCAAGCAACTCGTCACCGAGGTTTCGGGGCTTCGGCGCGGCCGCGAGATGAAGGCCTACATCGATCTGCTCTTCCTCAGCCTCATCATCCTGCTCTGCGTCTCGCGGATCGTTCTCGGCTGACGCGCCGCCGCCGATTCCGCACGCCGCAGCGTTTTTCGTTGCGCCGTGCCGTGCCGATTGAGTAAGCCCTGAGCGTCGCCGTGCAACGGCGCAACCGATGTCTCTGTGAAGGGCAGGACGCTGCATGGCCGAACACGACGATCAGGCCATGTCAGGGGAGGCAGGCGCGGCCTTGCTGGCCCCGCGCGCCCCGATGCGCACCGACGACGGCGAGATTCGTTCCGATTTCATCGAACAGGTTTCGCAGGCGATCGCCGAGAATCGCGCGGGATTCCTGCGTGAAATCGTTGCCGAGCTGCATGAGGCCGATCTCGGTGACCTGATCGAGGCGCTCGATCCAGAGCTGCGGCCACGGCTGGTCGAATTGACCGGCGCGGACTTCGATTTCTCCGCTCTGAACGAGGTGGACGATACCGTCCGCGAGGAAATCCTCGAGGAGCTCGAGCCGGAGACGGTCGCCGAAGGCGTCCGTGAACTCGAATCCGACGACGCCGTTGAGTTGCTCCAGGATCTCGATGAGGCGGATCAGGAGGAAATCCTCGAAAAGCTGCCGCCGGACGAGCGTGTCGCGCTCGAGCGCAGTCTCGACTATCCGGAAAATTCCGCCGGCCGGCGGATGCAGTCCGATTTCATCGCCGTCGCTCCCGACTGGACCGTGGGGCAAGTGATCGACTACATGCGCGAGACGCCGGACCTGCCGGACCGCTTCTTCGAAATCTACGTTGTCGAAGCCACGCGCGAACTAAAGGGGGCAGTCGCGCTTGATGCGCTGCTGCGGTCGCGCAGACCGGTTCCGATCACGGACCTGATCGACGAGGAACGCCATCGCGTCTGGGTGGACGAGGACCTTAGCGAGGTCGCGCGGCTGTTCGGCAAATACAACCTCGTCGCCGCGCCGGTGCTTGATTCGGCGCAGCGCCTTCAGGGCGTCATCACCATCGATGACGTGGTCGATATCATCGAGGAAGAGGCCGACGAAGAGGTCAAGGCGCTCGGCGGCGTGACCAGCGACGAAGAGCTGTCCGACACGTTCTGGACCATCGCCAAGGGCCGCTTCAACTGGCTGCTGGTCAATCTCGCAACAGCATTCCTGGCATCGTCCGTGCTCGGCCTGTTCGAGGGACAGCTCGAGAAGAGGGTGGCGCTCGCGGTGCTGGCGCCGATCGTCGCGAGCCAGGGTGGCAATGCGGCGACCCAGACCATGACGGTCGCGGTGCGCGCGCTGGCGACGCGTGAGCTTGGCGCCAGCAACGCTTGGCGGATCGTGCTGCGCGAGGGCCTCGTCGGTCTCGTCAACGGGATCGCGTTCGCGGTGATCACCGGCGTGGCCGCGGTCGCGTGGTTCAAGATCCCGGGCCTCGGGATCGTCATCGGCCTCGCCATGCTCTGCAATCTCATCGCCGGCGCGTTTGGCGGCATCCTCATCCCGATGCTGCTCAATCGGCTGAAAGTCGATCCAGCGGTTGCCTCGGGCACGTTCGTCACAACCGTCACGGATGTCGTCGGATTTCTGTCGTTTCTCGGCATCGCGACGCTGTGGTTCGAATTGAAGTGATGGCGGAAAACAGCCGTTAAACTCTACGGCATGACGTCCGCGCATGTCCCCGATGCAGTCACTTCCGTGCCACATTGTGGCCGCGTGCCCACGCAAACACGCTACCGCCGCTGTACCGGTCCGATG
>JBEIPX010000015.1:0-16856 GCA_040376815.1 Bradyrhizobiaceae bacterium | reverse complement strand
GTCGTCCCAGCTTACGCCGATATGGGAACGATTTCCCGCGTCGAAAAGGGCCTTTTTCGATTTTAGGTGAAGATGGCGCGGCCATCCGAATCCGAATAAAGAACACGCATGAAACCGAAAAGCTCCGCGATTATCGACAGCATTTACCGCTATCCCGTCAAAGGCCTGTCGGCCGAAGCGCTGCCTCGCGTGGCGCTCGCGCCGGGCCAGACACTGCCTTCAGACCGCCGCTACGCCATCGAAAACGGCCCGAGCGGCTTCGACCCCAACGATCCGAAGCATTTGTCGAAAAGATACTTCCTGATGCTGATGCGGGAAGAGCGGCTCGCCGGCTACCAGACCCGTTACGACGACGCCACCGGCGTGCTGACGATCAGCCAGAACGGCACTGAAAAATGTTGCGGCAATCTTGAGACAGCCGACGGCCGGGCAGCGATCGAAAAATTCTTCGCTGAGAACTTTCAGACCGAGTTGAAAGGGCCGCCGAAAGTCCTCTCAGCCTCCGGCCACCACTTTTGCGACATCTCGGCCAAGATGGTGTCGATCATCAATCTCGCGAGCGTCAGCGACCTCGAGAGCGTAATCGGGCAGCCGGTGAATCCGATCCGCTTCCGCGGCAACATCTATGTCACCGGCTGGCCGGCCTGGCACGAGCACGAACTGGTCGGGCAAACACTCGCGATCGGCAATGTGCGCCTCAAGATCGAACACAAGATCGGCCGTTGCGCCGCGACCAACGTCGACCCGGATACGGCCATGCGCGATATGTACATTCCGCAGACGTTACAGCGGGCTTACGGCCATGCCGACTGCGGGATTTACGCCAATGTCATCGCCGGCGGCGAGATCAAGCCCGGCGACACGATTGCGGTGACGCAGGATCGGTTGATATGATCCGTCCCTGACGGCCGATCAGTTTCCCCGGCGGATATTTTGCCACGGATGTTTTGCCGATGTGCGCTTCCTTCCCGACCACACGGATCGCGCAAATCCTGCTGGGCGTTGTCTGCATCCTCGGCGCGAGCGCCGCGCCGTCATCCGCCCAGAAACGCCATGCCTTCGTCGTGGGCAATGACAGCTATCAGAACATCGAGCCGCTGAAGAAAGCCGTCAACGACGCCCGCGCCATCGCGCAGACATTGCAGGGCCTCGGCTTCAAGGTGACGCTCGGCGAGAACCTCTCGCGCCGCGACTTCAATGCAAGGTTCGCCGTGTTCGAACAGGCGGTCCAGCCCGGCGATACGACCTTCGTGTTCTATTCGGGCCACGGCATCGAGCTCGATGGCGCCAACTACCTGATCCCGGCCGATGCGCCGAAGGTCAACGCCCAGCAGCAAAGCCTGCTGAAGGACGAGTCGATCTCGAGCGACGGCATGATCCAGCGGCTGAAGGAGCGCGGCGCGCTGCTTCAGGTTCTGGTGCTCGATGCCTGCCGCGAAAATCCGTTCCGCGACAAGACCGGCCGCGCGCTCGGCCCGGCCGGCAGCAGCCTCGGCCCGCCGAAAGCCGTGCGCGGCCTGTTCGTGATGTATTCCGCCGGCAACGGTCAGGTCGCGCTCGATCGGCTTTCGGACGCCGACCCCAATCCGAATTCGGTGTTTACCCGCAGCCTGCTGCCGAAGCTCGCCGACCCGAACAAGTCGCTGCGCGGCATCGCCCTCGATACCCGTACCGAAGTCAACAAGCTTGCGGCGACGATCGGCTCCGACCAGTTTCCCGGCTACTACGACCAGACCGATGGCGAAATCTTTCTCGCCGTGAACGCGCCGAACATGGTCGCCACGGCACCGGCGCCCGCGCGACCGCTGCCTCCGCCGCCGGTCGCGGCCCCGCCCGTGCTACCGCCGGTCGCGAGCCTGCCGCCCGCGCCTCCCGTCGGCGCCAAGGGCATCTCTCCAGCGCCTGCGGACAACGGCGGCTTCATCTTCGTGAACTCCGATCGTGTACGGCTATCGCACGAGGACCTGCGCAACCTGTCGCAGCAGCAGCTGCGCATCGCCCGCAACGAAATCTACGCCCGGCGCGGGCGTTTCTTCCGCGATCAGCAGCTCGCCGCCTATTTCGGCCGGTTCGCCTGGTACAGGCCGCATTCGTGGGATGTATCGCTGAACGCAACGGAAGCCGCGAACGTGAAGCTGATCACCTCGATGGAACGGTGAACCAATCACGCGCGCCAACAATTCGGTTCGTCATGCCCGGACTTGATCCGGGCATCCATCTTGAAGATTCTCCACAGAAGATGGATTGCCGCCATAGGCGTTCGAAGAGCGACCTTCTCAAGAACGGCTATGCCCGGCAATGACGACAACGATCAGACCAGCGCCCCTGGAATGACGAGGAGTGCCCATGCCATATGCGACTGCAAAAGATCACACCCGCCTCTATTTCGAGGAAGAGGGTTCGGGAACGCCGATCCTCTTCATCCACGAGTTCGCCGCCGACTACGCAAGCTGGGAGCATCAGGTCCGCTACTTTTCGCGCGGCTATCGCTGCATCGTCTATTCCGCACGCGGCTATACTCCCTCCGACATCCCGGAAAAGGCAGAGGCTTACAGCTACACACATTTCTATACGGACGCGATCGCCGTGCTCGATCATCTCAAGATCGAGGCCGCGCATCTCGTTGGGCTGTCCATGGGCGCCTACTCTGCGCTTCAGGTCGGCATCAATGCGCCGAACCGCGCGATGTCACTGACACTCGCAGGCGCCGGCTCGGGCTTCGAGGCAGATCGCCTGAAAGCATTTCGCGACACCTGTATGGCGCACGCGACTGAAATGGAGCGTGGCGGCAGCGATGAAGTCGCGAAACTCACCGGAATGTCGCCGGGCCGCATTCCATTTCTGGTGAAAGACCCGCGCGGTTTCAGGGATTTCTACGACGCGCTCGCCAAACACGATGCGCAAGGCTCCGCACGCACCCAGCGTGGCTTTCAGGGCAGCCGCCCACCGATCTCCGAATTCAAGGACGACATGCGCAAGCTGAAAGTCCCGACCTTGATCATCGTCGGCGATGAGGACGACAGCTGCATCGAACCGAGCCTGTTCATGAAGGCGAACATCGCCCCTTCCGGGCTCGCGATGTTTCCGAAAACGGGCCACGTGCTGAACCAAGAAGAGCCGGCGCTGTTCAATGAGACGGTCGGCAAGTTTCTGCAGCTCGCCGAGGCCGGGCGCTGGCCGGATCGCGATCCGAGGTCGATGCGGCCTTGAAGCTCGACCGTCCCCTTGATGCATCGGCAGTCTGCCGCCGATGTCGTCGCCGGCGCGCTCGACATACACGCGACCGGCACGGCCGACCGCGGCCAATACTACTCCTCCGGCATCTAGCGATATGGTTTGATGGCGTGCTGCGGCTGATCTGATTCGCTGCCACATTTCCGCGGGATGCGGCCCGGCAGAGACCGGAGCATTCTTGGCTGGGGGACTAGCATGTCAGAAGTTGAACTGGGCCTCAGGCCGGTCTCGAAGGTGCACATGGCCTGCAAGATCTGCGGCGGCCCGTCGCCACTCTACGGCGTCGTCGACATGAACCGACCTTGTGAGATTCCAGGTGGCCACCGCCCACCGCTGTCGGGCATCCCGATCTATTTTCGCCGGTGTGAAACCTGCGGCTTCCTGTTCACCGATGCGTTCGACGACTGGGGGTTTGGCGATTTCAAGACCCACATCTACAACGATGACTACCATCTCTTCGATCCCGACTATCGCAGCGCGCGTCCGAGCGGAAACGCCGACTGGGTGGCCAACCTATGGGGCCCCCACAAGGCAGGGATGAGAGTGCTCGACTACGGCGGTGGCAACGACGTGCTATGTTCCAGATTGAGAGCCCACGGCTTCAAGGAAGCCGTCACATACGATCCGATGGTCGAGGAGCATGCAAGTCAACCCGGCGGGAAGTTCGACCTGGTGACGTGTTTCGAGACGCTCGAGCACCTGCCTGATCCGGTGGACGGAATTGGCAGGATCGTCGATTTCGTGGGCGATCCGGGTGCCGTGCTCTATTCCACGCTGACCCAGCCCGACGACATATGCAATTCTGGTGTCGCCTGGTGGTACATTGGACCGCGCAACGGTCACATCTCGATCTTCACCAAACAGGCGCTGGCTGCGGCTTGGGACAAACACGGCTTCAAAACGTTTTCCCTAAATGCCGGGGTCCATCTGGCCTATCGCAATCTGCCCGCAAGCTGGGGACTCAAGGTCTAAAGCTCGACAGTCCCCTTGATGCAATCGGCCGTTTGGCCGCCGACCCAGATGTCCTCGCCTGCACGCTCGACATGGACACGGCCGGCGCGGCCGAGCACCGTGCCCTGGCTCGCGATGTAGCGATCCGGCGCGATACCCGCCCCGATCAACCATTGCGCGATGCCCGCGTTGAGGCTGCCGGTGACCGGGTCTTCCGTCGAGCGCGGCGGAATCAGCGCACGCACCTCGAACTGCGCCGCATCGCCGTCGGTCGATGCGTTCCACGGTCCAACGACGCCAATTCGGAATTCAATCAGCGACGGATAGTCCGGTTTGAGCGCGAGTACCTCGGCGCGGCTGCCGAGCAGGAGCGCGACCCAGCCGGGCCCGTTGTCGGCCCATTGCGCGCCCTTGATCGCATCACGCCGAATGCCGAGACCCTTTGCGATTTTCACGAGAACCGCCTCGTCCACATTGCCGCTGCGCTTGAGCGGTGGTGCGGCGAACGCGAGACGATCGCCATCGCGTTTGATCCGGATCAGACCAGCGCCGCATTCCTGCACAACGAAGTCGCGCTTCGGCTTCCCACCGCTGCTCAACCAGACGTGGCAACTGCCGAGCGTCGGGTGTCCGGCAAACGGCAATTCGCGCTCCGGCGTGAAGATGCGCACGCGATAGTCGGCGTCGGGGTGTGTCGGCTTCAGCAGGAACGTGGTTTCGCTGAGGTTCGTCCAGTTGCCGAATGCCGCCATCGTGGCGTCGGAGATTCCGTCCGCTCCGAGCACAACGGCGAGCGGATTGCCCTTGAGCGGCGTGGCTGTGAAAACGTCGACCTGGCGGAAGGAGAATTGAGGCATTGATCTGGCTTTCCAGTATTGATGCGTCGACTCCCTGTCCCCGCTTGCGGGGAGAGGTGAAGGCCATCATCTCCGGCTCAGCAGGAACACGCCCTGCTCGCCGAACATGTTCCAGAACCACCACGGCGCATTGAGGCGCAGCGGCCGCGCGTAGCTGTCGAGCGCGACCGCACGTTCCATCTTCACGTTGATCTCGTCGCAGAGCTGGACGAAATCCTTGATCGTGCAGAAGTGGATGTTCGGCGTGTCGTACCACGTCGCAGGCAGGTTCTCGGTGCGCGGCATCTGACCCTTGACCAGAAGCTGCATCCGCATCCGCCAGTAGCCGAAGTTCGGGAACGACACGATGGCGTGACGGCCGATGCGCAGGAGATTCTCCAGCACCACGCGCGGTTGCCGCGTCGCCTGGAGCGTTTGCGACAGGATCACGTAATCGAACGAGTCGTCCGGATAATTGCTGAGGTCGGTGTCGGCGTCGCCCTGGATCACCGCGAGACCCTTGGCGACGCAGCGGTTCACACCCTCGCGCGACAGCTCGATGCCACGGCCATCGACGCCGCGGTTTTCGAGCAGCCGCAGCAGGTCGCCTTCGCCGCAACCGACGTCCAGCACGCGCGAGCCGGGCGCCACCATCTCAGCCACGAGAATGTGGTCGGTGCGATAGCCCTCGGGATTGGGCAGTATCGGCAGGATCAGCGGCAGTGACGGTGTTTGCGCGCTCATGGCGTCACCTTCAATCCGCGCGCCGACGCAGCCGACTCGAGGACTGCCCGGGCAATCCCGATGAACTCCGGCTCGTCGAGCAGAAAGGCATCGTGCCCCTTGTCGGTTTCGATTTCGGCGAACGACACCCGCGCACCGCCCGCATTGAGTGCATGCACGGTCGCGCGCGACTCCGCCGTCGGGAACAGCCAATCGCTGGTGAACGACACGACACAAAAGCGCGTCTGCGTATCGCGGAAAGCTGTGGCGAGTACGCCATCGTGGTCTGCCGCGATGTCGAAATAATCCATCGCGCGCGTCAGGTAGAGATAGCTGTTGGCATCGAAGCGCTCGACGAACGACGAACCCTGATAGCGCAGATAGCTTTCGACCTGGAAATCCGCATCAAACGAGAATGTCGGCAGCTCGCGATCCTGCATGCGGCGGCCGAACTTGCGGTGCAACGCGGCGTCCGAGAGATAGGTGATGTGCGCGGCCATGCGCGCGACGCCGAGGCCGCGATGCGGATGGGTGCCGTGCTCGAAATAACGTCCCGCGCGCCAGTCCGGGTCGGCCATTACCGCCTGACGGCCAACCTCGTGGAACGCGATGTTCTGCGCCGAGTGACGGGTCGCACACGCGATCGGCATCGCCGAGAAAACCCTGTCGGGATACGCGACGGCCCATTGCAGCACCTGCATGCCGCCCATCGAGCCGCCAAACACAGAGAACAGCGTCTGGATGCCGAGATGATCGATCAGCATCGCCTGCGCACGCACCATGTCGGGAATGGTGATGACGGGAAAGTCGAGACCCCACGGCTGGCCGGTCGCGGGATTGGTGGAAGCAGGCCCCGTCGAGCCCATGCACCCACCAATCACGTTCGAGCAGATGACGAAGTAACGATCGGTGTCGATTGGCTTCCCGGGACCGACCAGCGTCAGCCAGCCGCCGGGCTTGCCAGTGAGCGGATGATCATTCGCGACATGCTGATCCATGGTCAGCGCATGGCACAGCAGGATCGCGTTGGAGCGATCGGCATTCAGCGCGCCGTAGGTCTGATACGCGATCTGGAACGGCGTCAGCTCGACCCCGCAATCGAGCTTCAACGGCTTGTCGGCGCCGAATATCGCGACGAGCGAGGTCGGATGATCCGCCTCGTGTGCCCGTTCTTCGATATGCAGCGTGTGGTTCTTCACCGGCTGAATCCTGACCATCGCGATACCGCCCGATACAAGGGCTGATCCATGGTCATAAAAAAACCGGCCTGAACAAATCGTTCGGCCGGGATCATCTGTGTGTCCCCGGCCTGTTTAGCGAGTTGTTTAACGTGGCTGCAAGCCGGCCGGCTCAAATGACCACGAAGTGGAGAAAGACTAGTGCTGGACCGCCTTTTCGTCAAGACGCGGCCAAAGTTAACGGCGGGCGGCTAACTATCTCAAATCGTCATGCCCGGACTTGATCCGGGCATCCATCTTCTTTCTGCGCGACGAAAAAGGGATTGCCGGCGTAGGCGTCCGGAAGGACGCCGTTCTTATGAACGGCTATGCCCGGCAATGACGAGTTTGTAGCTTTTGCTCAACCCGCTCTTGCAGCGAGCCCCGAAGGATGGTTTTTGAACCGCATGTCGAAGCCACCCGCCCCCATCTCGTTGCAGGACCTGCGCCGCGAAATCGATACCATCGATGAGCAGGTGCATCGGCTGCTGATGCAGCGCGGCGACATCATCGACCGGTTGATTTCCGTGAAGCAGACGCAGGAAGTCGGCTCCGCGTTCCGGCCGGCGCGCGAGGCCGACATGATGAGGCGGCTCGCGGAGCGCCATCGCGGCATCCTGCCGCTCGATACCGTCGAGAGCATCTGGCGCGTCATCATCTCGACCTTCACCTACGTGCAGGCGCCGTTCTCGGTGCATGCCGACCTGTCGCCCGGCGAGTCGGCGATGCGCGACTCTGCGCGCTTCCATTTCGGCTTCACCGTGCCGTTCATCGCGCATCTTGGCGCGGGCGCGGCCGTCGAAGCCGTTGCGAAATCCAAAGGCGACCTCGCGCTTGTCTCGGCGGCCTCGAGCCGCACCGCATGGTGGACGGCGCTGGAAGGCGCAGGCTCGCCGCGCATCATCGCCCGTCTCCCCTTTATCGAGCGCGCCGACCATCCGGCGGCGCTGCCGGTGTTCGTGATCTCGCGCGTGGCGGATGAAGCGCTCGTCACCGACGTCGAGGTGTGGAGCGTTCGCGTCTCCGGCTGGGGTGCGGAAATTGCCCGCGCGCTGGCCCCGCTCGCGGACATCATTGCGGTCCCCGACACGGCTTCCGACGGCGCGTCGCTGCTGGTCTCGGTCCCCTCCGGCGAAGGGCTCGACGGCATCACCACAGCCCTGCGCCGCGCGGGGGCCACGGTGCGCGGAACAGCCCTCGTCGGCAGCCACGCGAAGCGCTATACGGTTGCGCCGAACGACTAGTGGCCGCTACGCCCGCGGCTGAAATACCCAGAATTTCCGGAGCCTAGAGACCATGACCGCCCCCGTGCCGAATCCCGGCATCCTGGATATCGCACCCTACGTGGCCGGCAAAAGCGGCGGCCCGGCGAACGTGCGCATCTTCAAGCTGTCCGCCAACGAGACCCCGCTCGGCCCGTCGCCGAAGGCCATCGAAGCGTTCCGGGCGACCGCACTCCATCTCGAGGACTATCCGGAAGGTTCCTCGCGCGTGCTGCGGGAGGCGATTGGACGCCGCTACGGCCTCGACCCGAACCGCATCATCTGCGGCGCCGGCTCGGACGAAGTGCTCAACATGCTCGCGCACACGTTCCTCAAGCACGGCGACGAGGCGATCCACACCGCGCACGGCTTTCTGGTCTATCCGATCGCGACCATGGCCAGCAGCGCGACGCCCGTCGTCGCGGCGGAGAAGGATTTCTGCACGGACGTCGACGCAATCCTCGCGCGCGTGACCCCGCGCACGAAGATGGTCTGGCTCGCCAACCCGAACAATCCGACCGGCACTTACATCCCGTTCGATGAGGTGAAGCGGCTGCGCAACAGCCTGCCCTCGCATGTACTGCTGGTGCTGGACGCTGCGTATTCGGATTACGTCTCGCGCAACGATTACGAGTCCGGCATCGAACTCGTCGCCACCACCGACAACACGGTGATGACGCACACGTTCTCGAAGATTCACGGCCTTGCGTCGCTGCGCATCGGCTGGATGTTCGGCCCGTCGAACATCGTCGACGCGATCAACCGCATCCGCGGCCCGTTCAACGTCTCGCATCCGGCGATGGTCGCGGCGGCTGCCGCGATCGAGGACCTCGATCACATCCGCAAGTCGCAGGAGCACAACGCACAGTGGCTGCCGTGGCTGACGGAGGAGATCACCAAGCTCGGACTGAAGGTGACGCCGAGCGTCGCAAACTTCGTGCTGATCCATTTTCCCGGCAGCGGCAAAACCGCGGATGCGGCCGATGCGTTTCTCACCGAGCGCGGGCTGATCCTGCGCGCGCTGAAGAATTACGGCATTCCGAACGCGCTGCGGATGACCGTCGGCAGCGAGGAAGCCAATCGTCTCGTCGTCAAGGCGCTGACTGAGTTCATGGGGCGCAAGTGAACGGACAAGCGAATGCCTCCGCGCCGCTGTTCCAGCGGGTCGCGCTGATCGGCTTCGGCCTGATCGGCGGCTCGATCGCACGCGCCGCGAAAGCCCAAGGCCTTGCAGGGGAAATCGTCACCACCGCCCGCTCCAAGGAAACGCGCGCGCGCGTCGTCGAGCTTGGCGTCGTCGATCGCGTGCTCGACACCAACGCGGAGGCTGTGAAGGCTGCCGCTCTCGACATCCTTTGCATTCCCGTCGGCATCTGCGGCGATGTCGCGAAGGAAATCGCGCCGCATCTGAAAGCCGGTTCCATTGTCTCCGACGTCGGTTCGGTGAAGGGCGCGGTACTGCGCGACATGGCTGCGCATCTGCCCGCGAATGTGCATTTCGTTCCTGCGCATCCCGTGGCGGGCACCGAGCATTCGGGTCCGGATTCAGGCTTCGCCGAGCTCTTTATCAATCGCTGGTGCATTCTGACGCCGCCCGAGAATGCCGATCCCGCAGCCGTCGATAAGCTCAACAAGTTCTGGGCAGCCATCGGCGCCAACGTCGAAGTCATGAGCGCGGATCACCACGATCTCGTGCTCGCGGTGACGAGCCATCTGCCGCATCTCATCGCTTATACTATCGTCGGCACGGCCGATGAGCTGGAAGACGTGACACGCTCGGAAGTGCTGAAGTTCTCGGCCGGCGGCTTCCGCGACTTCACCCGCATTGCGGCGTCCGACCCGACCATGTGGCGCGACGTGTTCCTCACCAACAAGGATGCGGTGCTGGAGATGCTCGGTGCATTCCAGGAGGACCTGTCGAAGCTGACCCGCGCCATTCGCCGCGGCGATGGGGATGCGCTGTTCGACCACTTCACCCGCACGCGGGCGATCCGCCGTGGCATCGTCTCGATCGGTCAGGACGCGGCCAGCGCCGACTTCGGCCGCCCGCATGCGAGTTTGACGAAGAAAGATTGATCAGAACAGCGGCGGCACCTGCGCGACGCGCAGCGGGCCGACGAACGCGTTACCGTCAACAAAGCGCACCGGGATGCTCTGCGCCTTGCGGCCCTCGAGCGTAGTCGCGGGGCCGAGCCGCGAAAGCCCGGCGTCGATCCCCTGACGGACCACCTTGTCGAGGCCGGGGATCGCCTTGTTGAGCGCGCCGATCAGCTTGTTGACGTCGTTGGCATTGACGCCGCGCGCCACGCGATCAACCTGTTGCTGCGAGACACCTTCCTGCAACAGCTTGTCGATGCCGAGCATGGGGGCGATCTTCTCGACACCGGCAATGGTCATTTGCAGTTCGCCGTTCAGCAACCCGCTCGGGCTGATGCCGAGCGAGCCGGCGGCGATCGAGAGGAAGTCCTTCTGCGAAATCCGCGACTGCACGACATCGATGCGGCCGCCCGCCGCCTGAATCTCGCGGAACCGCTCCGGCCACGGTTTCGGCGAAAAGTCTTTTAGCCCGCGCAGCACCACACGAATATCCGCATCGAATGGCTCGGCAAGCACCGGATGAATGGCCTGGATGCTGCCTTGCGCAACCTGCAACACGGCTTCGATCACCGGATTGTCCGCTGCCGAACCTTCCGCAAGACGCCCGTGAAATTCGGCATGCTTGCCGCGGAACAGCGGCGCCGGCACCGCTCCGGTCACGAGATCGACTGCGAGATCGTTGAACTCGAGCGACGAACGCTGCGGCACCTCCGGCAGGCCGTAGACGCTGCTGCGGCCCTTCGACCACGATGCCGAGACGAATGGCTTCTCGTTGCGCTCGGCAAGCGTGACGGGGCCGGTGAAGTCCGCAATCAGCCGCTTCGGATCGTAGACCTGCGCCACGACGACGATATTCGCGAGTTTCGCGATCAGCCGCGTCTGCGCCGTATCGGGCTCCGCGGTCTGCGCGAGCAGCGTCACGCTGACATCACCACAGCGCACCTCGAAGCGGAACGGAAAGCCGCTGACCGCGCGCTTGCCGCAGTCGTAGATGCGGCCCGACTTCGCCTCGCGGGCGCGCCAGCCGTCGAGCTGTTCGCCGATCCTGGAAGAGGCAAAGAACCAGAAGCCGCTCCAGGCGATTGCACCAATGATCACAACAACCGGCATGAACAGCAGGCCGAAGCGGGAGCGGCGGGCGGGCGTGGCGGGAAATGTCGTCATTTGAAGACCTTGCGACCGAAATCAGGCAATAACGCGATGGCCGGACCGCCGCAATGAGATCGTGCCCGAATGCCCGCCATGCATGGGATAGCGGGTGGATTTCACTGTCCGGAAAAATCCTCTAATCAGTCACGCAATGACGTCCACTACCCTCCCCGCCGACCAAACCTCCAGCCATGACCTGTGGGTGTTCGGATATGGCTCGCTGATGTGGCGGCCGGGCTTCGACTTCGTCGAGAAGGTCCAGGCGCGGCTGATCGGCGAACACCGTGCTCTCTGCGTCTATTCTTTCGACCATCGCGGCACGCCGGAAAAGCCCGGCCTCGTGCTCGGCCTCGATCGGGGTGGAGCTTGCAAGGGCGTTGCGTTCCGCGTCGAGGCGGCAAAGCGCGAAGCGACGATCGCCTACCTGCGCGAACGCGAGCAGACCACCAAGGTTTATCGCGAGGTCATGCGCTCGGTCTGGCTCGACAACAGCGCCCGCGAGCGCGTCAGCGCGCTCACCTACGTGGCCGACCGGTCGCATGTTCAGTATGCAGGCAGACTCACACTTGCAGAGCAGGTGCGGCTGGTTCGCCAAGGCCACGGCCGCTCGGGAATCAACAGCGATTACGTCATCTCGACTGTTGCTGCGATCGAACAGCTTGGCTTCCGCGACGCGAAGCTGCATGCACTGGTGGACATATTGAAGCATTCATAATTGGCATTTCGAGGCGAAAGCAACGCGAGCAACTCCGAACTCAAACACAATTCGAACTCAGATTTTGTGGATCGCTAGTTTGCTTCACGGCACAGCCCGGAATGACAGCAGCTCCGCCTGCTCGCGGCGACCGTCCTCAACCAGACGGTTTGTATTGATTTCGATCGCATCTTGCATGCGCTTGAAGAATTCGTCCGTCGGCAAGCCGGCTGGAATGATAGGCAGGAATTCAATGACCAGCGTGCCGGGAAATCGCAAAAAACTGCGGCGCGGCCAGAACAATCCCGTGTTGAGCGCGACAGGCACGCACGGCACGTCGCATTCGCCGTAGATTTGTGCAACGCCATATTTGTATGCTGGCGGCGCACCGACGGCCTTGCGCGTACCTTCGGGGAAAATGATGAGCTGACGACCAGAACGGATTTCCTGGCGTGCTTTTTTCGTCATATTGATGAGCGCGGACTTTCCCGACGAGCGATTGACCGCGATCATGTCGGCCTTGATCAGATACCAACCGAACAGCGGCAGCAGGGTCAACTCGCGCTTCAGGATGTAGAGCGGTGAAGACAAATGCCGCAGGATCGTGAACGTCTCGGCGATCGATTGATGTTTCGACGCAACGATCAATGGCTGCCCGCGCGGAATATTTTCGAGACCGCGGATTTCCATTTTGACGTTACAGATTTTATCTAGCCACCACATGCTGGTTCTACCCCATGTGACGGCGAGCCAGACCACAGCGTCCCGCGACATGAGATAGGTCGGTATACCGGCCAGAACCCAGAACAACAGGTTAAGATAGAAGACGACGTTGTAGATCAGCGAGCGCAGGACTATCGACAATTTGGACACAAGGGAGTTCCTGTTTGACCAGCGGCAGGCTGGACTTATCTGGCGACGACCGTCGACGATCTTTTTGCCGGGTCGCCGGGATGTGACTTGTCATCGGTGCTCGGGTTTAATGCCACATCCACCCAATCGATCCGGACCCGGATCTCGGCAACAAGATACTTCACGTATTCGATCAGCAAAAGCCGGAACGTTGCGGCGCTCGACCACCACGGCTCGTCGCGCCACCTGTCGCCGATCACCGCGAACGGGATCAGGGTGATATCCGGCATCGAATGGGACATCTCCACGATCGCGCGGGGCATGTGATAGTTCGACGTCACGACGATCAGCGAGCGGAATCCGCGTTCGTTCGCCCAGCGCCTGGTTTCAGCGGCGTTGCTGCGCGTATTGACCGCCGAATGATCGAGGTCGACGCAGCACTTGAACATGGACTGGCGTTCGGGGATCGAGCGGCCGATATCGTTGGCGCGGTTGGCCGGATAGACGCCGGAAATCAGCAGCCGCTTGCCGTAACCCGACGCCAGAAGCTCCATCGCGTCCGCGACCCGGGACGAACCGCCGGTCAAGACGACGATGCCATCCGCATTGCGCTCCGGCCGCCGCTCCTCCGAACTCAACCCGGAGAGGAAGAACGCGAAGCCCGATGCACCCGCAATGACGGCAAGCACGCAAGCGCTGACGACAAGCAGCCTCACGCTCCGGCGACGCGCGCGCGAAGCACTACCCTGCCCGGTCTGGTCAGTCCTCGAATCCATCCCCGGAACGCGCGATCCTTTTCCTAGTACCCAGTTTCCGAAGTTCGTGATTCATCGCAGCAAGTTCTTTGCACGAACTTCGGAAACCAAGGGGTACTAGCAAACCTATGATTCTAGTACCGCTTTCGATCTGAAGTTCCTGATGATGGACTCGCAGCAGGCGGTGCAGGAACTTCAGATCGGCGGTACTAGCATCGAATGGATACCTGTTTTAACGTCCAATCAAGATTGGCCTGACCTATTTGTCAGGCTCGCGGCAGACCGGTTCAATCGATCTCCCGCAGCGTAGCGAACAGTGTCCGGCGCGACGACCAGCCGGTGACCACGGCAATGAGAACCGCTTGCAGCACCAGAATGCCGTAACCCGACGGCCGCAGTGAAAACGTGCCGAGCAGCGCGGCAAACTGATCGCCGACCGGCGTGCCGGAAAACCAGCCCGCGATCGATTCCGACAGGCCGAACGTGAGCATCGCCGCACCGCAGCCGATCAGGCCGCCTTCGAGGCCGAGCCGCAGGAAATGCCGCAGAAAGTGATTGGCGATGTAGCGATCGCCCGCGCCGACGAAGTGCAGCACTTCGACGATCGGCCGGTTCGACGCCATCGCGCCGCGCGTCGCGAACGACACGGAAATGATCGTAACGATGACAACCAGGAGGAGGATGCCCAGACCCGCGAACACCGTCGCACCGGTCATCGATCGCATGCGGTCGATCCAGGCTCGATGATCGTCGACGCTTGCCGACGGCACGAGTGTCACAAGCCGCGCTCTCAGTCCGGCGAGATCGACTGTGGCGCCCGGCGTCACCCGCGCCACCACGACGCGCGGCACCGGCAACTCGCTCAGCGACAAACCCGTGCCGAGCCACGGCTCGAGCAGCTTGGCGGATTCATCATTGCTGTAGGGCCGCACCTCAAGGATGCCGGGTTCGGCCCGCACCGCATCGACGACGCTGCGCACATCCCGCTCGATATCGCGGCCGCTCACCGGACGAAGCTGGATCGTGATCTCGCTCGACACATCCGACTGCCATTCGGCGGCGGCACCCTGCACCAGCAGCACCGCGCCAGTGGTGAGGGACGCGAGAAACGTCATGATGGCAACGACGGCGATCAGCGCCTTACCGGAGATCGAGCCACGCGGAACGATTGGCGCAAGGTTGCGCGCGTTCACCGGCACCTGCGGGCGCTCGCGCCCGAGGTCGAGCAGCGTGCCGCGATCCTCTCCGTTCCTGTTTGGGCCTGTCCTACTCATAGATATGAAGCCGTCCTTCGTGCAGCACCATTCGCCGCGCTTCATACTGGTCCATTAAGGAAATATCGTGGGTAGCGATGACGACGGCGGTACCGGTCTTGTTCAGTTCGATGAACAGCCGCAGCAATCGCCGCGCCAGGGTCGGATCGACGTTGCCGGTGGGCTCGTCGGCGAGCAGAAGCTGTGGCCGCGCGATCACCGCGCGCGCGATCGCGGCGCGCTGCTTCTCGCCGCCCGAAAGGATCGGCGGCAGTGCATCCATGCGCTCGCCGAGCCCGACCCATTTCAGGAGGTCGATGACCTCCTTGCGATAGGAGGACTCAGGACGGCCCATGACGCGGAACGGCAGCGCCACGTTCTCGTAGGTGGTCATATGGTCGAGCAGACGAAAGTCCTGCAATACGATGCCGATGCGCTTGCGCAGGTCCGCCACCGCATCCTTGTCGAGCAGCGACACGTCATTGCCGAAGATGTTGACGAGCCCGCGGGTCGGCCGCAGCGACAGGAACAGCAGCTTCAGCAGCGACGTCTTGCCCGCGCCGGAGGGGCCGGTCAGGAACTGGAAGGAGTGCGCAGGAATGGCGAAGTCGAGGTCGCGGAGGATTTCCGGCCCCAACCCGTAGCGCAAGCCGACATTCTCGAACCGGACCACATTCAGCTCCGTTCGGCCTGACGTGAGGGAGCCCCTGGGCCACGGCAACCCCCTAGGGTGCCGCAGCCGCAATGGATTCTTGCGGCTGTTATGGTTTCCGATTCGTTAACGGACGGCAGATAGGCTCTGGGCATCGTCATCCTGGCGAGTCGCTTCCATGATCGTTTGCCCCAACTGTACGACATCCTACGACGTCGATCCCGCAAAGCTCGGCCCTAACGGCCGGACAGTGCGCTGTTCCCGTTGCAAGGAATCCTGGCTGGCGCTGCCGGTGGATGAAATGAGCATGGCGATGGCCGCCGAAGCCGGCTCCGACGCAGCCCCGAGCCATGCCCAGGACGAGCAGGACTGGCAGACCTCCGGCGCGCCGGTTATCGACAGTCCCTCGATTTCCACCGCGATCGACGCGGGCGAGGATCGCAGCCTCGACGTCTATCCCGACTGGCAGGCGGCGGACGAGGAGCCGAAACCGGCCGGCCGGATCGGCCGGCTGCTCGCGGCCCTGAAGATACCGATCAACCTGCCACCGCTCCCGCGCGTGCCGCTCCCGCAGTTCATGAAACACTACTGGACGCTCCCCGCCGCCTGCGCCGGCATGGCGGCGCTGACGATTGCGCTCGTGGTATGGCGCGCGGACGTGGTGCGGCTGATGCCGCAGACCGCGGCCTTCTTCAAAATGGCCGGACTCGAGGTCAACCTGCGCGGCCTGAAAATCGAAAACGTGAAGGTGACGAGCGAGATCGTCGAGGGCAAGCCGGTACTGGTGATCGAAGGTTTCGTCGCGGAAGCGGCGCGCAAACCGGCGCAGACGCCACGGCTGCGCTTCGTGGTGCTCGACGAAAAGGGTGTTGAAATCTACGCCTGGAATAGCGTGATCGAGCAGGCGGTGTTGCAGCCGGGCGAGCGCGTGTCGTTCCGCTCACGTCTCGCCTCGCCCCCGGCGGACGCCCGGACCATCGCCGTGCGCTTCTTCAACCGCCGCGACATCGGCGCGTAAGCGTGATCGATTTCGGCGTGAGCAGGCGCGCTTTGCCGCAGGCCGCACATATTGTGACCGCAAACGGCCTGCCCAATTCTGTGACCGCGCAAAGCCCGACTGCTACTAGCGCCTGAGGATACCCGTCCGATGCCTCGCATCCTGATCGCCGACGACGAAGAAT
>JBEIPX010000057.1:0-10773 GCA_040376815.1 Bradyrhizobiaceae bacterium | reverse complement strand
TGCGGCCTGCCGGGCCAGCACGTTCGGCAGCAGGGCAACCGATTTGATATCGACCCGTGGCCAGCGATTCTCGGGCACTGTGATTACCTTGATACCGCTGGCGGCAGCCTTCTCGGCTTTCTCGGCGCTGGCGTTTCGCGCCGTGACCACCACGCTCGGCCGAACCGGTTGCAGCGGGAAACCGTGATCGCGGCGCGCCACGCCACGGGTCACCTGAAGATAAACGATGCCGTAGGAGACATAGTTGCGGCGAACCACCTCGCGCAGGATCATCACCAGCGCGTCGAGCGGCATCGGCTCGCCGATGCGCAATTCCTTCAACGAGCGCTGCAAACGCTTTGCGTGACGCGGCCAGTCGATCAGCCGGCCTCCCCGCACCTCGCAGACCTCGTAGACGCCGTCGGCAAACTGATACCCGCGGTCCTCGACATGGACGCTGGCATCGCGCATCGGGACATAGCGGCCGTTTACATAAGCAATTCTGGACATGCGTTGTTCCGAGCGAGATCAGCCGACACCAAGGGCCTTCAATTTGCGGTGGAGCGCCGAGCGTTCCATGCCGACGAACTCGGCGGTGCGCGAGATGTTGCCGGAGAAACGGCTGATCTGCGCGATCAGATAGTCGCGCTCAAACACCTCGCGTGCTTCGCGCAACGGCAGCCCCATGATGTGCTCGCCATTGTTGCCGGTCGGCATCGCCGGGATCATCGATCCGACGTCCTGGGGCAGCATGCTGGCGGTGATGGTCGCCTCCGGTTCGCCGCCGGCGAGGATCATCACGCGCTCGACGTTGTTGCGAAGCTGGCGGACGTTGCCCGGCCAGACATGCGATTGCAGCACGGCCATCGCGTCCTCGCCGATCTGGCGGCGCGGCAGGCCGGTCGAGAGCGATATCTGCTCCATGAAATGGTCCACGAGTTCGGGAATATCCTCGCGCCGTTCCGATAGCGGCGGAACGCGGATCGGCACGACCGAGAGGCGGTGATAGAGGTCCTCGCGAAAACGGCCTTCCGAAATCTCGACTTCGAGGTTACGCGACGTGGACGAGACGATGCGCACGTCGACCTGCACCTTGGTCGTTCCGCCCGAGCGCTGGAAGGTCTGGTCGACCAGTACGCGCAGAATCTTGTTCTGCGTCTCGCGCGGCATGTCGGCAACCTCGTCGATGAACAGCGTACCGCCGTGGGCTTCTTCGAGTGCGCCGGCCTTGTGCTGCTGCTCGCCGTTCGAGCCCTCGACACCGAACAGCTCGACTTCCATCCGCTCAGGTGTGATCGCTGCAGCATTGATGACGATGAAAGGACCATCGGCCCGGCCCGACGTGTTGTGCAGGGTGCGTGCCGCAAGTTCCTTGCCGCCGCCGGATGGACCGACGATCATGATGCGGCTGTTGGTCTTGGCGGCGCGATCAATGGTTTGGCGAAGCTGGTTCATGCAGGCCGAGCGGCCGATCATGGTGCCTGACGACGGCACATGCTGTTTCAGCTCCTTCACCTCACGTTTGAGGCGCGAGGTTTCCAATGCCCGCGTTGCCACAAGAATAAGCCGATCGGCCTTGAACGGCTTCTCGATGAAATCGTAGGCGCCGCGCTTGATCGCCGCGACCGCGGTCTCGATGTTGCCGTGACCGGAGATCATCACCACCGGAACTTCGGGATGATCATGCTTGATGTGTTCGAGCACCTGCAAGCCGTCAAGGCGGCTGCCTTGCAGCCAGATATCGAGGAACACCATGCTCGGACGGCGGTTGGTGACCTCCTGCAGCGCCTGATCGCTGTCTCGCGCGGTCCGCGTCTGGAATCCCTCATCCTCCAGGATACCGGACACCAGCTCGCGGATATCGGCTTCATCGTCCACGATGAGAATGTCGTTCGCCATGCGCTACGCCCGTTCTGTTGTCAGTTGCCGTCTACGCTTCGGTTTTTGCTTGGCCCGGTGTTTCGAAAGCACCGGGTTCGGTGTTGTCGGTCTTGCGTTCGTCGGCCGCCACCGCCGGAAGTTCAACGGTTTTGCCTTCCGCCGAGGGTGGTTGACCCGAAACGGCAAAGCGCAACCGCACCCAGGCGCCGCGTGCGCCGGGGCGCATCATCGAAGCGTCGTTGAGTTCGATCTTGCCGCCGTGATCCTCAAGCACGCGTCCGACGATGGCGAGGCCGAGGCCTGTGCCCTTCTCGCGGGTCGTCACATAGGGTTCGAGCAGTCGCGAGCGGCTTTCCTTCGGCAAGCCAATGCCGTTGTCGATCACATCGATGATGATGTCGTCATTTTCGCGGAAAGCGATGACATCGATGCGACCGCGGCCGAGCGTCTCGGGCGGCACCGCGCCGATCGCTTCCGTTGCGTTCTTGATGATGTTGGTGAGGCCCTGCGAGATCAGCCGACGATCGAATTTCGCCGGCATCGGGTCTTGCCGGATATCGGTCTCGATATCGATATCGGGATGGCCGACGCGCATCAGGAACACGGTCTGCCGCACGGTGTCGGCAACGTCCTCGCCCTCGATCACCGGCTTCGGCATGCGCGCGAACTTCGAGAATTCGTCGACCATGCGGCGGATATCGTCCACCTGGCGCACGATGGTGTCGGTGCACTGGTCGAAAATTGGCCGGTCTTCGATGATGACCTTGCCGAACTTGCGTTTGATACGTTCGGCCGAGAGCTGGATCGGCGTCAGCGGATTCTTGATCTCGTGCGCGATACGGCGGGCGACGTCCGCCCATGCGGAGGTGCGCTGTGCCGACACGAGCTCGGTGATGTCGTCGAGCGTAATGATGTAGCTGTCGCGCGACTCGCCGGTCTGCTCGGCGCTGACGCGGACCGAAAGATTGCGCTCGACGTTGTCGCGGTTGATGACGATCTGACCCTGCACGAGCCGCTGCGCGCTCTCGCGCGCCGTCGCCATCAATTCATCGAGTTCCGGCACCACCTCGGACAACGGATGCCCAAGGGCTTCGGATTCCGGATGGCCGATCAGCTTCTCGGCGGACCGGTTGAGAATGCCGATCTTGTTCGCGCCATCGACACCGATGATGCCGGCGCTGGCCGACGACAGCACCGCTTCGATGAAGCGGCGACGGCTGTCGATCAGCCCGCTGGCATTGACCAGTTCATCCCGCTGCGTCCGCAGCTCCTGCGTCATCTTGTTGAACGTTTCGCCGAGCCGGGCGAGGTCGCCCTCGGACTTGATCACCGGCACCTGCACGTGCAGGTCGCCGGTCGAGACCATGTTCGCCGCGCCCATCAGGCGGCGGATCGGCGCTACCAGCCAGTTGGCGAAGTTGAGGCCGATCAGCACCGACGACATCAGCACCGTGAGTGCAATCACCGTGAACATCAGCGCGAAGGCGACCTGAATACCGAGCTTTCGCGACTCGAGGTCGGCATACTCGGCGACGCTGGCTTCGGTTTGATTCAACTGGGCGACGACCCGCGGATCGAGCAGCCGCGCCACGTACAGAAACGTATTCTGGAACGCCTTCAGCCGGATCACCGCGGCGACATAGTTGGCCTCGGTGAATACCGCGACCTGCGGTTCGTTCTCGTCGACATTGTTGAGGAAATCCGCTTCCGGCATTGCGAAGCTCTGCTGGGCCGTGCTGGATCCGGTTTCGAGCACCTGCCTTTCGCTGTTGAGCAAGATCGCAAACGGCAGGTTGCGAACGCCGGCGCTGGCCGTCATCAGCTGGCGGAACGTCCCGCGATCCTGATCGAACAACGGACGGGCACGCGAGAGATCGCCGGCCATGCCGATGACGTCGCCGCGGATCAGTTGCGCATGCTCATTGAGATAGGCGCGAGACACGATCAGCGAGTTTTCGATGACGGCCTTGGTGCGGACCGAGAACAGGCGATCGAGGCCGCGATCGAGCGTGACGTTCGCAACGATCGAGACCAGCACCGCCGGCAGCATGGCGATGACCGAGAACAGGCTTACCACCTGAACATGAAGTTTCGCCGCGGCCCTGCCCCGCCGGCGTGCCTGCACGACCTTGAAGATTTCGCTGCCGCCGATCGCGACCAGCAGCAGCACCGTGGCGCCATTGATCAGGAGGAAGGTGATGACGACGTTGTGGGTCGGCGCAATCGGGCCGAGCCCTGTCAGCACCACGAAGGTAAGGAAGGCCGACAGCAACGCCAGGCCGACGGCGAACGGGATCAGCAGCTTGCTGAGCTGCCGTTTCCGGGGCTCAGCAAACGACGGGTCGAACGATGCGGCCGTCGGGTCTGCAGTTGTCATACGATGGAGCGCAATTGGTGACTGATCCGGCTGGCCCATAAGCCATCCGGCCCACTGATGCAATCATACAACAATGTTGCTCAATTGCGACAATTCCGCGGCGCGAGTACCCCCAGTTTCCGAAGCTCGTGAGTCATCGCAGCAGGTCCTTTACACGAGCTTCGGAAACTAAGGGTGCTAGCAAAGCCATGATTCTAGTACCGCTTTCGATCTGAACTTCCTGATCGTGGACTCGCGGCGCGCGGTGCAGGAACATCAGATCGGCGGTACTTGCCTCTAGAAGGTGTCCAGATAGGCCCCCGGGGCTAACCGCCAGTCCGATAGACCTGAATGTCGAGGTCCCTGATTTTCTTGCGAAGCGTGTTGCGGTTGAGACCCAGCAAATCCGCCGCCCTGATCTGGTTGCCTCGTGTTGCGGCGAGCGCGGCTGTGAGCAGAGGCACTTCGACTTCCCGAAGAATTCGATGATAGAGGCCGGGCGGCGGAACGCCGTTCGGGAAGCCGGAGAAGTGGCTTGCAAGATAGGTTTCGACCGCGTCGCCGAGGTTATCCACATTGACCGGGCCAGCCAGGCCGGTTGCAACGGCTGGCGGCGCCAGCTCACCATCGATCACCGGCTGAGTGATGACGTCCTGCGGGTAGAGAGCCGCCAGGCGGCGCGCGAGGTTTTCCAGCTCACGGACGTTGCCGGGCCAGCGATGCTGCTTCATCCGCTCGAGCGCCTGGGCGTCGAGCTTTTTCGGCGGCAGGCCGTCTTTCTCGGCGAGCGAGAAGAAGTGCCGGATCAGATCGGGCAAGTCCTCGATCCGCTCACGTAGCGGCGGCAACCGCAGCGGCACCACATTCAGGCGGAAGAACAGGTCTTCGCGGAACAGCCCCTGCTGGATCAGGATACGCAGATCCTTGTTGCTCGCAGCGACGATGCGGACGTCCGTCTTGATCGGCGTGCGGCCGCCGACAGTCGTGTACTCGCCCTGCTGAAGGACGCGCAGCAGTCTTGTCTGCGCTTCCATCGGCATGTCGCCGATCTCGTCGAGGAACAGCGTGCCGCCCTCGGCCTGTTCGAAGCGGCCGGACGCACGGGTATTGGCGCCGGTGAACGCGCCGCGTTCGTGGCCGAACAGTTCCGACTCGATCAGATCGCGCGGGATTGCCGCCATGTTGACGGCAACGAACGGGCCGTTGCGCCGCTTGCCGTAGTCATGCAGCGCGCGCGCCACCAGCTCCTTGCCGGTGCCGGACTCGCCTGAGATCATCACGGTGAGATCGGTCTGCATCAGCCGCGCCAGCAAGCGATAGATTTCCTGCATCGCCGGCGAACGGCCGACCAGAGGGATCGAGTCAAACTCGCCCTCCTCGTGCAAGGTGGCGACCCGCTCCTTTGGCTCGGCCAGCGCGCGGCCGACAATGCCGATCAGTTCTTTCAGATCGAACGGCTTCGGCAGATATTCGTAGGCGCCGCGCTCGGACGCGCGGATCGCGGTCATGAACGTGTTCTGTGCGCTCATGACGATCACAGGCAGATTCGGCCGCATCTTCTTGATGCGCGGCAGCAGGTCGAAGGCGTTTTCGTCCGGCATCACCACGTCGGTGATGACGAGATCGCCGTCGCCCTGGCTGACCCAGCGCCAGAGGGTCGTGGCATTCCCTGTGAGGCGAACCTCGTATCCGGCGCGCGAGAGCGCCTGATTGAGCACGGTTCGGATTGCGGCATCGTCGTCTGCAACGAGAATGCTACCTGCGGGCATCGGTATTCCTCATGGTTCGTCATGTGAGGTTTGCAGCGGCGAGCCCGGCATCTCGCTGCTACCGTTGGACGTCTTCTTCTTTGTGGCGCTGTACATGGGCAGCAGCACGCGAAAAACGGTTCGGCGCGGTTGCGACTCGCATTCGATGATGCCGCCATGGTCGCCGACGATCTTGGCAACCAGCGCAAGACCAAGCCCGCTTCCTGTCGGCTTGGTGGTCACGAATGGATCGAACAGATTGGGCAACAGGTCGTCCGGCACGCCGGGTCCGTTGTCCTTTACGCAGAATTCGAGCGGCAGCGACACGCGCGACTTGTTGCCGGGGATCGACAGCCGAACGCCTGGCCGGAAGGCCGTGGTGAGCTGGATCTCGGCTTCGCTTCCCATGTCGGTCAGGGCTTCGGCCGCATTCTTCACGAGGTTGAGGAAGACCTGGATCAACTGGTCCTGATTGGCGAGCACCGGCGGCAAAGACGGGTCGTACTCCTCGGAGAACTTGATGTTGCGCGCGAAGCCCGATTGCGCGAGCCGCTTCACGTGATCGAAAACGGAGTGAATGTTGACGGCGTCGCGCGGCACCGGGCGCTCGTCACCGAACACCTCCATCCGATCGACCAGCGTGACGATGCGGTCTGCCTCGTCGCAGATCAGCCGGGTCAGTGTGCGATCCTCGGCCGATGCCTGCTGCTCCAGCAGCTGCGCAGCGCCCCGGATGCCGGACAACGGGTTCTTGATCTCGTGCGCCAGCATGGCGGCGAGCGCGGTGACCGACCGCGCGGCGCTGCGATGGGTCAGCTGGCGGTCCATCTTGTCGGCGATCGTGCGCTCCTGAAGCATCACGACGATGCAGCCGGGGCGCTCGTTCAGCGGCGCAACGTGCAGGTCCACCTGCCGGTCGCCGCCGATGCGCGGCGTGCCGAGATCGACCTTGTATTCGTTGACCGGGGAACCGGACGCGCGGACCTGCTCGATCAAGGATAGCAGCGGGCTGCCGAACGGGATCAGTTCCTTCAGCAGTTGCCGCCGCAGCAGCTGCACCGACACCTCAAAAAAGGATTCGGCGGCAATGTTCGCGTCCATGATCTTGCCGTCCGCCGCGATCTGGAGCACCGGGTTCGGCAATGCGTTGAGAATAGCGTCGCTGTCGGACGACGGTGGTGACGCGCGATGCCCGGACAGACCCGTCATGCCGCAGCCTTCCATGCAAAATCGTCGAACGCATCGCGCAGACCGCGCCGGACGACATCTGGCGACTCCGTGGTGAGCACCTCCGTGCGCCAGCGCTTCAGTGTTTCGATCGGCGCTCCCGCAGTCTCAGCGGCAACGTCGAGCGCCCAGCCGAGATGTTTGCGCACATGGCGGACACCGATGCGCAGCCCGTAGTGATCGAGCGCGTCGTCATAAAGTTCGCAGACGTAGCGCAGTTGATCGGACAGCGCGGGCGCAGCCTCTTCCGCTGCTCCCTCCAGCCGCCGTCCGATCTGGCCGGGCAGCCAAGGCTGGCCCTGCGCGCCACGGCCGATCATCACCGCATCGGCACCCGACTCTTCAAGCGCAGCTTCAGCCTGTTCGAACGACGTGATGTCGCCGTTGACAACGAGCGGAATGGAGATCGCGTCGCGCACGGCGCGAACTGCGCGCCAGTCCGCGCTGCCCTTGTAGAACTGGCAGCGCGTGCGGCCATGCACCGTCACCATCTGCACGCCGGCAGTCTCCGCACGCTTCGCCAGCTCAGACGCATTGAGCATCTGCTCGTCCCAGCCGAGCCGCATCTTCAGCGTGACCGGCACCCGAACGGCCGCCACGGTGGCTTCGATTAGCCGTAGCGCATGATCGAGATCGCGCATCAGCGCCGAACCAGACTGGCCGCCTGTGACATGGCGCGCCGGGCAGCCCATGTTGATGTCGATGATGTCCGCGCCCCCCGACTCGGCGATGCGCGCGCCTTCGGTCATCCAATGCGGCTCGCAGCCTGCAAGCTGCACAACATGCGGCGTATCGCCTGCGGCTTCGCAGCGAAGTTGCGACATCAATCGGCCCTGCGCGAGATCTTCGCTGGCCGTCATTTCGGAGACGACGAGGCCAGCGCCGAGCGCCGCTGCCATCCGCCGAAACGGCGCGTCCGTGATGCCGGACATCGGAGCAAGGATGACGCGATTGGCGAGCGCGTTTGCACCGATCTTCAAGACGGTCGCCGGACGTTCATGCACCGGACTGCTCACCGATCTTCCCGCTTATCGAAGCTGCGGCGATACTGCCTCAGCCGTCGCTCAAAACTTGAGCATGAAACCTTGATGCCTAGAGTTTAGACAAAAACTGGAAACGTGCAAGTGCAACGCAGCATACTTGCTGATTCTGCACACAAACGAGGAATCATCCTGTTTTTGCTGGCGAATATGCTAAGTGCTGGCGCCTGAATGCCGTTGCACACCGCTTAATCAAACAGCTCTGACGTCACCGCATGGCTCAAACTGATCGAAACGCCGCCGTCATTGTCGCCGCAGGCCGGGGTCTGCGCGCCGGCGCTGGCGGGCCGAAGCAATACCGCACGATCGCCGGACGGCCGGTGATCGCCCGTTCGCTTGAGCCGTTCTGCACGCACCCGCGGATTTCGGCGGTTCAGCCGGTGCTCAACCCCGACGATATCGCGATGTTTACAAGCGCAGTCGCGGGCTTGCGTCTGCGCACGCCCGTCAACGGCGGCGCCACGCGGCAGGCGTCGGTGCGCGCAGGCCTCGAAGCCCTCGCCGGCGAGCCGCCGGAGATTGTGCTGATCCATGACGCGGCGCGCGCGTTCGTCACGGATGCGGTGATCGCACGCGCGATCGACGCGGCACGCGCAACCGGAGCCGCGATTCCGGCTGTCGCCGTTACCGACACCGTCAAGGCGGTCGACGCAGCCGGTCATGTCGTGGCCACACCCGATCGCGCAACCTTGCGCATCGCGCAGACACCGCAGGCCTTCCGCTTCGACGCCATTCTCGATGCGCATCGCCGCGCCGCGCGCGAGGGCCGCAACGATTTCACCGACGATGCGGCGATCGCCGAATGGGCGGGATTGACGGTCGCAACCTTTGAAGGCGATGTTCTGAACATGAAGCTGACGACTCCGGAAGATTTCCAGCGCGAGGAAGCGCGCCTGGCCGCATCGCTCGGCGATATCCGCCATGGCTCGGGCTACGACGTGCATGCGTTCGGCGACGGCGATCACGTCTGGCTCTGTGGCATCAAGGTGCCCTTCAACCGGGGCTTTCTCGCTCACTCGGATGGCGATGTCGGCCTGCATGCACTCGTCGATGCCATTCTCGGCGCACTGGCGGACGGCGATATCGGATCACACTTCCCGCCAAGCGATCCGAAGTGGAAGGGTGCGGCGTCCGATCAGTTCCTCAAGTACGCAATGGATCTCGTCGCAAAACGCGGCGGGCGCGTCGCGCATCTCGATGTGACGATGGTATGCGAAGCGCCGAAGATCGGCCCGCTGCGCGAGCAGATGCGCGCGAAAATCGCCGAAATCACCGGCCTGCCGATCTCGCGCGTCTCCGTGAAGGCCACGACGAGCGAACGGCTCGGCTTCACCGGCCGTCAGGAAGGGATCGCTGCGATCGGCAGCGCGACCATTCGCTTGCCCTGGGATAACTAAAAATGGCTGGCAGCGATCTCAGTGCCCAGTTTCCGAAATTCGTAGGGGCTCGCTGCAAATGTTCGTACGAACTTCGGAAACTAAAGGGCACTGAGCAATTAGTGATTCGAGTGCCGCTTTTCGATCTCAAGGTCCTGATGCTGGACGTGCGGCAATGAAACAGGAACTTGAGATCGGCGGCACTCGCGCCCTCGCCCGATCGCTGCTCGATCTCTGCCGTTCCCGTAAATTGATGATCGCGACCGCCGAGTCCTGCACCGGCGGTCTCGTCGCTGCTGCGCTGACCGACATTCCCGGATCGTCCGACGTCATCGACCGGGGTTTCGTCACCTACTCAAACGCGGCCAAACACGCGATGCTGGGAGTCAGCAACGACACGCTCGAGACCTTTGGCGCGGTCAGCAAGGAAACCGCAACCGCCATGGCCGTTGGCGCGCTCGAAGCAACCGATGCCGACCTCGCGGTCTCGATCACCGGCATCGCGGGCCCCGGCGGCGCAACGCCGGGAAAGCCGGTGGGGTTGGTGCATTTCGCCGCCGCAGCGCGCGATGGACGGATCATCGCACGCGAATTCCGGTTCGGCGCGCTCGGCCGCAGCACGGTGCGGCAACGCTCGGTGCTGGAAGCGCTGAAACTGCTGATGGAGCTGGCGCGAGGCCCGGCGAAGCCCGCGGTCAAGCGCCCGCGCGCGGCGCCCGGTAGATCGCGTCTGCGCGCGCCTCGAACGCCGCGGCGAACCGCCGGAACGCGGCGTCGAACATCGCGCCCATAAGCATCGCCAGCATCCGGCTCTTGAATTCGTAGGCGATGAAGAAGCCGACATCGCAGGCGTCATCGCCTTTCGCAACGAACGTCCAGCGGTTCTCCAGCTTCGAGAACGGGCCGCGCAGGTACTCGACCAGGATCTTCAGGTTCGGCCGATCGAGCGTGATGCGGCTGGTGAAGCTCTCGCGTACCAGTTTGAACGACACGACCATGTCCGCGACAATGACCTCGCGCCCTTCCGCATCGGCCGTGCGCTGGCGCACCTTCAGCGATTGGCAGAGCGGCACGAACTCGGGATAGCGCTCGACGTCGGCGACGAGGTCGAACATCTGGTCTGCGCGATGGCGGACCCGGCGCGTATTGGTGAATTGCGGCATGGA
>JBEIPX010000415.1:0-3152 GCA_040376815.1 Bradyrhizobiaceae bacterium | reverse complement strand
CTGCTCGACAACATGACGGCGGACGATCTGAAACACGCGGTTGCCATGACCGGCGGGCGCGCGATCACCGAGGCCTCCGGTCGCATCACCGCGTCAACCGCGCCTGCGATTGCCGCAACGGGCGTCGATCTGATCTCGGTGGGCTGGCTGACGCACAGCGCGCCCGCGCTCGACATCGGACTCGATTGGGATGCGGCGTAATTGCTGATTACGAGAGAGATCCGACTTAGATCAGGGCCGGACGGCGGGCGTCTCGACGGGCAGTCCCTTCGCGCGTGACGCAAGATAGCTCTCCAGCTCGACGTATTCGATTGAGCCGTACTCGTAGGCTTCAGCGCGCATGCCGATCAGGCAGTTGCGCAGCCGCCGCTGCAATGAGCCGAGGCTCTGCCATTCCAGCCGGTAGAGCGGATAGCCGTTCGGGTGGCCTTGCGGAATGATGTTGCCGGCGAGCTGCTTGCTCCAGTTGTCGTCGTGGCATTGCGCGCAGGAGAGATTGAGCTGGCCCTGCCGCTCGTTGAACCTCCCCTTGCCTGCGTCGATGAAGCGCTGCATGCGTGCATCGGATGGCGGGTTCAGCGCCTCTCCGCGTGACTGCCTGCCGACGAAAGCCGAGAGCGCCAGCAGCGGCTTGCTTTCATAGGCGAACGGTTGCGCCTGCTGCTGTTCGGTGCGGCACAGGTTGATGCGCTGATCGAGGTTGACCGGCCGATCGAGCTTTTCGCTGAACGCCGGATAGCGCGCGGAGACGCCCTTCATGCTGGAGCGCGCGTCGCCATGGCAATCGGCACAGGACTTGTTCGCGGCGCCGGCCTTGGTCTTCCAGAGACCGTCGCCCTCCAGCACCGACAGCATGCCGGGGTTCGACGTGTCGTCGTCCTGCATCGCCCTGGTCTCGCGGCCCAAATCCGCGTAGCCGGAGCGCAACTCGGACGGCTTCAGTTCGGCGCGTGCAAAGGACACACCCATCGCCGCTGCTGCAACAGCGGCGAGCCAGCATGACGCCTGGGCGACGGCTTTCATTCCACCGTGAGGGTTGCGGTTTCGGTTGCGGAGAAGCCGTTGTCGCCGATCCATTTAAACGTCAGCGTCCCGCTCTCCATCGCGACCGTGTTGAACACAAAGAACGGATTGGCCGTGATCGAAGGGAAGAGTTCGGCGCGGCAGATTTCTTCGCCGTTATACGTGCAGGTGAACGTCGTGATGATGTCGCGCGGGATCGACACGCCCTGCTGGGTGTGGCGGAAACCGGTTTCCATGACGTGCGAGATCAGCGTCCTGATGGCGATGACCTCGCCACGCTTCGCCTTCGCCGGAACGTTGATGAGCGCCTGCGCCATCAGAGATTGTCCTCCAGGCATGCGCCGAGCGTGACGACCACGTCGCCGGAGTCCTGCCAGAACGAGCCGTCGCTCATTTCGGCGATCGCGACCACCGTCTGCGTATCTGCCAATCGAATGCGGGTCTGGATGCTGGCGACGCCAGCCCGCGGCCCGAGCCGGATGCTGATGACGTTCGGCTGCGGGTTCTTTTCGGTGAAGACATGGATTGTCTTCACGTAATCAGCCGCGCTCATCGGGCTGTCGACGGTCACGCTCATAGCGACCGCGTTGCCGTTTTCGCTGAGCGGCGGCACGTCGAGCTTCACCTTTCCGGTCTGCACCTTTGCGCCGCCGGTCACCTTGAGGATCGCCGCTCCCATGGCCGCCGGACCCGATTGCGCGAACGCCGGCGCAACGGCCATCGCCGCCGCGAATCCGGTCACGGTGACGACAAACTGCCGGCGCGTCGGCGACAGGAAATCGATGGGTCCAGTGTCAGTCACGCAAGGTTCCAAGATAAGCAACGACGTCTTCGATCTGTTCGGCGGTGAGGATCGGCTTGCCGCGCCAGCTGGTGGCGACGCGGCTGAGCCCATCGACGCGATAATAAGACGGCATGATCGTTGCCGGATTGAGGCGGCTCGGATCGACCAGCCGCAGCCGCAGCTCGCCGGCCGTCCAGCGCGATCCGGCACCTGTGAGATCCGGCGAAAGGTTGCCCTGAAAGCGCTGCTCCGGAAACGGCCCCGAGTGACACAGCAAACACGTGTTCTCACGCCTGACGACGATGGCGCGGCCGCGCTCTGCGCCACCCGGCGCGCCGGTCAAAGACTCCGGGATCGCGCCATCGACGATCCTGTAAGGCTGTAGCGGCGCCTGCGCGTGAGCCACGGCACCCGCGAGCATCGCAACCGCGACCACGACGCTAACCCCAGACTTCACTGGTGATCGTCCGGAACCAGGCTTCGGCATAGCTCGCTTCGGCAACACGAAAATCCGATGGTGCGTCGAGCGGACTGACGCCGCCCGCGCCGTCCACATCGGTCAGCACATTATTCACGGGACGATACACGCCCGCAACGCTGATGCCGTACTCGGGCCCGACCAGACTGTAGCAGGTGTTGATCAGCTTGGGTGTGGCCGGCTTCTCGCCCGCGAGCAGCTTCACCACCGCCGCCGCGCAGACCTTGGCCTGCGCATTCGCCGAGAACGCGGACTTCGGCATGCCGCCGGCGATGATCGCGTCGCCCACCACATGAATGCCGGGCACGAGCGAGGACTCGAACGTCGTCGCATCGACCGGGCACCAGCCGGTGTTGTTGGCGACACCGGCGACTTCGGCGATGCGTCCGGCCTTCTGCGGCGGGATCACGTTCACGACCTTGCCTGTATGCGAACTGAAATCGGTCTTCAGCGTCAGCGTTGCGGGATCGGCCGAGGTGACCTTGCCGCCCTGCGACAGCCCCACCCATTCGAGGTGATCCGGATAGAGCTGCTTCCATGCCGACTGGAACAGCCGCTGCTTCGAGAACTGGTCCTTGGCGTCGAGCACGATCAGCTTCGACTTCGGCTTTTTCGCCTTCAGATAATGCGCAATGAGACTGGCGCGCTCGTAGGGGCCCGGCGGGCAGCGATAGGGATTGGCCGGCACCGACATCACGACCGTACCACCGTCGTCGAGCGCCTCGAGTTGCTTGCGCAGCAGCAAGGTCTGCTCACCGGCTCGCCACGCATGCGGCATCGTCACCGAAGCGGCCTCGTTGTATCCGGGCAGGCCGTCCCAGCGCAGATCGATGCCGGGTGACAGCACGAGCCGGTCATAAGGCAGCG
>JBEIPX010000584.1:0-1614 GCA_040376815.1 Bradyrhizobiaceae bacterium | reverse complement strand
GCACATTGGCGGCGCCCGCGGAAGTGCCGATCGGCATTCTCACCGCAGTCATCGGCGCGCCTTTCTTCCTTGCCATTGTCTTGCGGCAACGGTCGGCGGTCAGCCTATGAGCGCGGCGGTTGAAGTCTCGTCCGTCTCGGTACGCATCAAGACCGCGACCCTCCTCGACGACCTGTCGCTGACCGTGAACAGCGGCGAAACCGTCGCCATCGTCGGTCCCAACGGCGCCGGCAAATCCACTTTGATGCGGATTCTCTCCGGCGACCTGCGCCCCACCAGCGGATCGGTCAAGCTGAAGGGCCGCGCCATCGCCGATTACCCGCCGGACGATCTCGCCGCCATCCGCGCCGTGCTCTCGCAGCACATCCAGGTGACCTTCCCGTTCACGGTCGACGAAATCGTGCGCATGGGCGGCAGCCAATATCCTGCCGCCGTTGTCCATCCCATGGTCGCGACGGCGCTGGCCGAATCCGACCTGCAGAGCTTCGCGCATCGCGAGATTCCGACGCTCTCCGGCGGCGAACAGCAGCGCACGCACTTCGCCCGCGTACTCGTTCAATCCGCGTGCGGTGAATTGCGCAACGGGCCGGGCGTGCTGTTGCTGGACGAGCCGACCTCGAGCCTCGATCTGCGGCACCAGCTCAACCTGCTCGAATCCGCCAAACGCCGTGCGGAACGCGGTATCGCGGTGATCGCCGTGCTGCACGATCTCAATCTGGCGGCGCGGTTCGCCACGCGCATCATCGTGCTCAAGCGCGGTAAACTCGTTGCCGACGGATCGCCACAAGCGACCATCAACGACGCGACGCTGCGCGACGTGTTCGGCATCGACGCCGGGATCGGCACGACGCCTGACGGCCTTCCCTACATCCTGCCGCAGATGATGACCGCGAGCACGGTCCACTAGTGGAGTGGATTATTCGCTTGCCGATCCGGCGTGAGCCCGCCGCTCGTGCGCGTACTTCACCAGCGCGCCGAAGCGATAGATGCCGTGCACGAACTTGCTGTACGGCATGGTGACGAAGAAGCCGAACACGAAACCGAGATGCAGCGCCAGCAGCGTGCCCATGGCGGGCGTCGCGCGCAGAACCAGCAGCAGTAAGCCGGTCACCGATGTCAGCAACAGCATCAGGATGAATCCCGTGTCCATGCCGGACTGGCCGCCCACCACCATCGCCGGATCGCGCTGGCGTTTCGCAAAGAGCAAGCCGACGGGACCAATCACCAGGCCGATGCCGCCGATCGTGCCGAGCAGCACCGGCAGATCGTAGATGCGATACGGCGCATGCCAGTTGAAGCCGTAAGCATAGATCGTCGCCACGCTGGTCGAAGCGAAGCACAGCCAGAAGCCGTAGAAGGTGAGATGATGATAGAGCTTGCGCCGGTCGCGCGGCTTGTCGTCGTCATTCATGCAGCCGACGCCGCCGCCATCGAGATAGCGAAGTTGCCCGGCATCGCGCATCGCATCCCAAAGCGAGCGAATGTCGATCGCGGCTCCCATGTCCTTCCAGAACAGCCGGAAACCCATGGCCAGCGCGAACAGCGAATAGAAAAACGCCGCGCCGAAGATCGCGACCATCGCGCCGTGCGGCATGATCTTGTAGAACGCGCCCT
>JBEIPX010000182.1:0-6269 GCA_040376815.1 Bradyrhizobiaceae bacterium | reverse complement strand
TGTATAGCAATTCGGCGCGCGGTGTCGTCAAGCCGCACCGCCGGTACCTCCAGCAGCCCGCGACGCGCGGCAACACATACATGCAACGGCACGCCATCCGGCAACGCGGCATCATGCGTCCACGGCGCGTCCGGATTGATTTCGGCGATAACGACGCGCGCATTCCGCGCCGCCGCCAGCACATAATCGTTCGAGAGCGACAGGTTTAGCCCGCGCTGCGGCGATCGCGACGAGAGCTGAATGAATACGACGTCGGCCGTGCGTTGACCGCTCGCGTATTCCGAACACAGCTGGCTGTAGGGTAGCGCGACGATATCCAGCCGGCCCTGTGCCGCCAGTATCCCCGCCTGCCCCATAGCGCCGTAGCTGGAGAAAGCGATGCTGCCCGTTCGCTCTGGAGCGAACGTTCCGGAGTACACCGGTCCGAGAAACATTTTGAAGGGCGGCAACCGGTGCGCTTGCGCAACCAATGCCTCAGTCAAGGTCAGCGGCTCCGCCGCCGCCTGGCCACAGACGACGCTGTCGCCCGGCCTGATGATCGATGCAAAATCGAGCGCGCCTGCGTCGATCAAATGCTGTGGAACAGCGACCATCGGCCTGCGATCAATACGACTTCGGCTGGCCGAGCACCTTCTCCGCGATAAACGACAGGATCATCTCGCGGCTCACCGGCGCGATGCGTGGGATCATCACTTCACGCAGGTAGCGCTCGACGTGATACTCCTTGGCGTAGCCGAAGCCGCCGTGGGTCATGACAGATTGCTCGCAGGCATGGAAACCTGCTTCAGCCGCAAGATACTTCGCCGCATTCGCAGCCGCGCCGCACGGCAAGCCTTGGTCGTATTGCCACGCCGCCGACATCACCATCAGCCAAGCCGCTTCAAGCTCCATCCAGTTCTTCGCGAGCGCATGCTGGATCGCCTGGTTCTGGCCGATCGGCCGGTTGAAGACGATGCGGCTCTTGGCGTAGGCCGAAGCGCGATCGAGCGCGAGTGCGCCAAGCCCAATGGCTTCGCCGGCGATCAGGATGCGCTCCGGATTCATGCCGTGCAGGATGTACTGGAACCCGCGCCCTTCCTCACCGATGCGGTCTTCCACTGGAATCTCGAAGTCCGCAAAGAACAGCTCGTTCGAGTCGACCGCCTTGCGGCCCATCTTCTCGATCTCGTGCACCGCGATCGTCTTGCGATCGAAGTCCGTATAGAACAGGCTGAGGCCGTGCGTCGGCGACTTCACGTCTTCCAGCGGCGTGGTGCGCGCCAGCAGCAGAATTTTTTCTGCGACCTGCGCCGTCGAAATCCACACCTTCTGGCCGTTGACGACATACCTGTCGCCCTTGAGCACGGCGCGAAGCTTGAGCTGCGTGGTGTTGAGGCCGGTGTTCGGCTCGGTCACCGCGAAGCAGGCTTTCTCCGTGCCATCCACGATCGGCGGCAGCATGCGGCGGCGCTGCTCGTCGGTGCCGAACACCGTCACCGGATTGAGACCGAATACGTTCATGTGCACGGCGGATGCGCCCGACATGCCAGCGCCCGATTCCGAGATCGTCCGCATCATGATGGTCGCCTCCATGATGCCGAGACCCGAGCCGCCGTATTCTTCGGGCGTGCAGATGCCGAGCCAACCGGCATCGGCGAGCGCCTTGTGGAATTCGTGCGGGAAACCGCCGTCCTTGTCCTTCTTCAGCCAATAGGCGTCATCGAAGCCGGCACAGATTTTCCTGATCGCATCGCGGATCGATTCCTGCTGCGGGCTGAGAGCGAAATCCATCGCGAGCGTTTCCTGTCGTTATAGTTTCGGTTCTTGCGGCGTCCGGGTGACGCCGTCCTTGATCAGCAAGTCGATCTCGTCGGCGCTGTAACCGGCTTCTTTCAAAATCGCGATGCTGTGCTCGCCGTGACGCGGCGCGAGATGGCTGATCTCGACCGGCGTTTCCGACCACGTCGCCGCAGGCCGCATGTTGCGGATTTTGCCTTCAGTCGGGTGATCGACAATAGAGAAGAAATTCGCGCTGACGAGATGCGGATCGCTTATGACGCCCTGCAGATCGTGCATGGGCATCGACGGCACGTCGGCCGCTTCCAGCAGCTTGATCCAATCATCGGTGGTGCGCGTCAGGAAAATGCGCGCGAGTTCGGTCAGTACGAATTCGATGTTGGCAAGGCGCGACGGAACGGATGCAAACCGCGGATCAGCGGCAAGATCGTCGCGGCCGGTCGCCTTGAAGAAGTTCTGCCACTGCTTGTCGTTGTAGACGATGACGCTGATGTAGGAATCCTTGGTGCGGTAGGGCCGCCGCTCGCGCGACATCTGCCGTGCGTAGCCGCCCTGATCGAGCGGGGGCTCGAATGTGAGGCCGCCCATATGATCGCCAAGCACGAAGGCCGCCATCGTCTCGAACATCGGGATATCGACGCGCTGGCCTTTGCCCGTGCGATCGCGGTGAACGAGGCTTGCGAGGATCGCGCCGACGGCCGTCAGCCCGACGACGCGATCGGCGATCGCATTCGGCACATACCGGGGTGTGTCGTCTCCGGCCCGCGCCATCAGATATGACAGCCCTGTCCCGCCCTGGATGAGATCGTCATAAGCAGGCTTGGCAGCGTAGGTGCCGTCCTGTCCGAAGCCGAACACACCCGCATAGATGATCCGTGGGTTGACCTCTGAGATTACGTCATAGCCGAGCTTCAATCGCTGCATGGCTTGCGGGCGCACGTTGTAAACCAGCACATCCGCATCCGCGACGAGCCGAAGCAGCGCTGCACGGCCTGTTTCCTTTTTCAGGTCGAGGCAGATGCTGCGCTTGTTGCGGTTGCTGTTCAGGAACAGCGGGCCCATCCCCGGCCCGCGCATCGGGCCGATCTGCCGGGTGATGTCTCCTTCGGGAGGCTCGATCTTGATGACGTCGGCGCCGTAGTCGCCGAGCATCTGGGTTGCATACGGGCCCATCAGGACCGCGCTCATATCGACAACCTTGATGCCTTTCAGCGGTCCCATCACGCGCCTCCGCGATGCCTGAGAAACGAGCAGCCAACCGCCATCACGTACCTCCAGTTGAGTGCGATTCGCCGATACACGCCATCGTTAGCGGCGGCGTGTTTCGACGCGCTGGCTATTCCTATTTCCGGCCATCGACCGCACCGCGCCGATCATGCTCACCTTCGTGGAACGCCGTTTCGTTCCGGGTTGGTACGACAGAAAGCCGCAAGCCGGCAAGCTTTCCCGAAATCCGGTTTCAACTGTTGAAATGAAAAAACATGACCCTTATAGTTTCGACCCGCACCAAGCCGTTCAATTCGAAGCGCGCGATGCCGCTGGTGCGCCGCGATCCCCTCCGGCGCGGTCAGACGTCGCGCAGCTCAACACAAGAGGTCAAGGTCAGCGTGCCCTCCTTCAAACCAGTGGTCGCGGTCGCTCGCGGGCTTGAGGTGCTCCGCGTCATCAACGAGGAACGGATCTCGACGGTTCGTTCGCTTAACAAGGCCACAGGCCTCGACAAGGCAACGATCGTGCGCATGCTCGAGACGCTCGAGCACGAAGGCTACGTGATGCGCGACGCCGAGCGCGCCGTTTACGCGCTGACGGGCCGCACGTTGCTGCTGAGCCAGGGTTACGATCAGCATCTGTGGATCGGCAGCGTGGTCGAGCCGACGTTGCGCAAATTCCGCAAGGAGATCGGCTGGCCATCCGACGTAGCGCTGTTCGATCGCGACGCGATGATCGTTGCGCAAACCTCGCGCGAAAGCGGGCTTTTGCTGTTCAACCGCACGCCGGGATTCCGCGCGCCGGTGCTCGGCACCTCGCTCGGGCGCGCCTATCTCGCTTACTGCCCCGAGCCGGAGCAGGCGCAAATCATCGACACGCTGTCCAAGACGCCGGGCCACTGGAACGATATCGCCCGCAATCCGAAGCGCCTGTCGAAGATGCTCCAGGAAATCCGCGAGCGCGGCTATGCGCTGATGGATTCCGACTACAGCCGTGAGGAATACGAAGGTACGGTGTGGGCGATGGGCGTGCCGATCAAGAACGACAAGCAGGTACTCGCCAGCATCAACATCATGATGCTGCGCAGCGCCATCAACCAGGAGGACGGCGTCAAGCGCTTCCTGCTGCCA
This sequence comes from Bradyrhizobiaceae bacterium, assembly GCA_040376815.1. Taxonomy (GTDB): domain Bacteria; phylum Pseudomonadota; class Alphaproteobacteria; order Rhizobiales; family Xanthobacteraceae; genus SG-bin9. The sequence goes on along the minus strand of JBEIPX010000182.1, from coordinate 2,154 downwards.
TTGCAGCGGACGGCGGCGATGCTCGCCAAGCAATTGACGATCAAGCCGCGTGCCACGACGCGTATCTGACCCCGCCCGGCGCGGCTTCCGCCATGAGACTTTCGCAGACCTAGTACCCGTTTTCCGAAGTTCGTAAATCGTCTCAGCAGCCACCTTCACGAACTTCGGAAGTGGTGGGGCTAGCAAACATATGATTCTAGTACCGCTTCCTATCTGAAGTCCGTGGATCGAACTCGCCGCACCTGGTGCAGGGACCTCAGATAGGCGGTACGCGTCTGCGAAAGCGACCGGTTCAGCCTCTGAAATTGCATTTCGTCCGATTGACGTTTCAGCAAAGCCGGTGCGAAGGTCTCGCCCGGCCAACACGCGTGCGCTGAACGGCGCGCGATCAGCGATGCGGTTCCGCGTCGCGACAATCCAAAGAGGGTGAGGACAAAATCATGGCTCCAGCCAGCAAAATGCTTGAGGGCAAGTCGATCGTCGTAACCGGCGCAGGCCGCGGCATCGGCCGCGAGATCGCACTGCTCTGCGCCGCCGAGGGCGCCAAGGTCGTGGTCAACGATCCGGGCGGCGCAGCCGACGGCGCGGGCACGAACGCCGCTCCCGCCGAAGAGGTGGTCGAGGAGATCAGGAAGCGCGGCGGCACGGCGGTTGCGAACTTCGAGAGCGTTGCGGAAGCCGTTCCCGCCAGCAAGATCATCAAGCAGGCCGTCGATGCGTTCGGCAAACTCGATGGCGTCGTCAACAACGCCGGCATCCTGCGCGACGCGATCTTCCATCGCATGAGCATCGATGCGTTCGAGCAGGTGATCAAGGTTCACCTGATGGGCTCGTTCTATACGTCGCACGCGGCGGCACGTCTGTTCCGCGAACAGGAGAGCGGCTCCTTCGTCCACTTCACCTCGACCTCCGGCCTGATCGGCAACTTCGGCCAGGCCAACTACGCCGCCGCCAAGCTCGGCATCGTCGGTCTGTCGAAGTCGATCGCGCTCGACATGAGCCGCTTCAATGTCCGCTCGAATTGCGTCTCGCCGTTCGCATGGAGCCGCCTGATCGGCACGATCCCGACCGAAACCGAGGAAGAGAAAGCGCGCGTTGCCCGCATGCAGCAGATGGGCCCGGAAAAGATCGCGCCGGTGTGCGCGTTCCTGCTGTCGGATGCGGCCAAGGACGTGACCGGACAGATTTTCGCGGTGCGCATGAACGAAATCTTCCTGATGGGCCAGTCGCGGCCGATCCGCTCCGTGCATCGCGCCGAGGGCTGGACGACCAAGACGCTCGCCGAGCACGGCATGCCGGCGCTGAAGTCGTCGTTCTACAAGCTCGATCGTTCCGCCGACATCTTCTCGTGGGACGCGATCTGAGGTTTCCGCTCGTCATGCCCGGACTTGATCCGGGCATCCATCTTTCTCGCAACGAGATGGATTGCCGGGTCAAGCCCGGCAATGACAATCAAAATCAGTGTGGATTCGTGATTAAAGGAAAACGTGATGGCTGAAGCCAAACGCGCGCGCCCGGTCCCGACGCCGGAAACGCAACACTTCTGGGACGGCACCAAGGCCGGCGAATTGCGCCTGCAAACGTGCGACGACTGCGCCAAAACCTACTTCCCGCCGCGCCCGTTCTGCCCCGGCTGCGGCTCGCGCAAGGTCAGTATCGTCAAGGCGAGCGGCAAGGCCACGCTCTACAGCTACGTCATCAATCACCGCCCCGCCGCTCCCGGCTTCACCCCGCCGTATGCCATCGCCGTGGTCGAGCTCACCGAAGGCCCGCGCATGATGACGAACATCGTCGATTGTCCGCAGACGCCGGAAGCGCTGGTGCTCGACATGAAGCTCGAGGCCACCTTCGAGAAGCTCGACGAAGCGATCACCCTTCCGATGTTCAAACCGGCGAAGGGATAAGAACCATGCGTCGCAATCAAGTTGCCGTCGTCGGCGCGGCCGAGACCACCAAGCTCGGCGTCATCCCCGACATGTCGCAGATCCAGCTGCATGCGGATGCGGCGCTCAACGCCATGGCCGATGCCGGTCTGAAGCCCTCGGATATAGACGGCGTCGCCACGGCCGTCGAAACGCCGCAGCAAATCGCGCACTACCTCGGCATCACGCCGACCTGGGTCGACGGCACCTCCGTCGGCGGCTGCTCGTTCAT
>JBEIPX010000571.1:0-1760 GCA_040376815.1 Bradyrhizobiaceae bacterium | reverse complement strand
CCGATCGACGGCGTATGGTTGATCATCCGCGCCGCTTCCGGCGACTTCGCCACCTGCTCCATCAGGTTGACCGGGCCGATCATCCAGAACGTGACGAACACGCCGGCGGCGATGAAGGCAATCAGCTTCACGAGCGATTCGGTCGCGACCGCGAGGATCAGGCCGTGCTGGTGTTCGGTCGCGTCGGCCTGACGCGTTCCGAACAGCACCGCGAAAGCGGCGAGCGCCAGAGCGATCACGAGCGCGATGTCGCCGACGATCGGAACCTGCGAGAGATCCGGCTCCCGTCCGAGAATGGTTTCGAGCGAGGAGGCGATCGCCTTGAGCTGGAGCGCGATGTAAGGCACCGAGCCGATGATCGCGATCATCGCGGCGGTGGCGGCGACCGCCTGGCTCTTGCCGTAACGCGATGAGATGAAGTCGGCGATCGAGGTGATGTTCTGCGATTTCGCCAGGTGCACGACACGCCGGAGCACCGGCGTGCAGAGTCCGATCATCAGCACCGGGCCGACATAGATCGCCAGGAATTCGATGCCGGTGCGGGTCGCAAGGCCGACCGAGCCGAAGAACGTCCACGACGTGCAATAGATCGCGAGCGACAGCGGATAGATCAGTCCGGACAGGCGGCCGCGCTGCGAGCCGGACAGCCGGTCGCCATAGCTTGCGATCAGGAACAGAAGCCCGATGTAGCCGAAGGCGGCTGCGATCACGCTCCAGTTGAGCAGCATGTGAGGTCTCCGGCGGCGCCGCATTTCGGACCGGCCTCAGGCTGACCTGAGATGGGCCGCGCGACAATGATCCCAAAGGCGATTTTTGGCCATCCCGTAGCGAGACGTGCGGGGACATGGCGTTAACGACTGCCGCCTTGTCACAACCATCGAATCAGAATACACGTATAAGTAGCAATACGGGGAGATTCAACCAATGGGGCAACAGTTTGCTTATCAGTCGGGAAGCCTTCCGGTCGCGGTGGTCGATGACGACGCGACGGTTCGCGATGCGCTTACGCTGCTGCTGCGGATGGAAGGGTTCACCCCGCACGGCTACGGCGAGGCGCAGACGTTCATTGACGCGGTGAGAACGCTGACGCCGGCCTGCATCGTGCTTGATCTGCACCTGCCGGATATGTCCGGATTGGAGGTGTTGCGGTCGCTGGCGTCGCTGAAGATGACGGCGCCGGTGATTATGATGTCCGGGCAGTCCGACATCGCGCTCGCGGTCGAGGCGATGAAGAGCGGTGCGCTGGATTTTCTGGAAAAGCCATTCGCCGCGTCGGCGATGACCGATCGCGTTCGCGAGGCGGTTGCGGCGCATCGCAAGGCGTCCGACACCGCGATCGAAGGACTTGTGAATTTCACCGGCCGTCATCGCCTGACCGGGCGTGAACGCGACGTCCTCGGACTTCTGGCCTACGGGGCATCGAACAAGGAGGCCGGGCGGCGGCTCGGAATCAGTCCGCGCACCATCGAGGTGCATCGGGCGCGCATCATGGAGAAACTCGGCGCACGCAACTCAGCCGATATGATGCGGATCGTGCTGTCGGAATCCGGCGGCGGCGCCCGGATGGCGTCCGCGATGCGCGATTGATCGGACGAGCGCGACTATTCGGCGGCGAGCGAGCGCGGCCCGAGCGGCAGGTCGAGCCGGTTCCACACCTGCACCAGCGCTTCGGCCAGCGCGTCGATCAGGCCATCGTCGTGGTAGGGCGAGGGCGTGATGCGCAGCCGCTCCGTGCCTTTGGCAACGGTCGGATAGTTGAT
>JBEIPX010000075.1:0-9762 GCA_040376815.1 Bradyrhizobiaceae bacterium | reverse complement strand
CGATACACAGATCCTTGGAGTGCAGCACGACGCCGTCGGCCGTCGTGTAGAAGCAATCCACCGGGCACACCGCCGCGCAGGGCGCGTCGGTGCAGTGCATGCAGGCCATCGACACCGAGCGTTCGCCCGGCTTGCCGTCGTTGATAGTCACGACGCGCCGGCGGTTGATGCCCCACGGCACATCATGTTCGTTCTTACAGGCCGTCACGCAGGCATTGCACTCAATGCAGCGGTCGGCATCACAGAGAAATTTGACGCGAGCCATTGTTTATCTCCCCCTCACGCCGCTGCGATCTGGCAAAGCGTCGCTTTGCCTTCGTGCATGCCGGTCACTGGATCGTAGCCATAGGTCGTAATGGCGTTGACGCTTTCGCCGAGCACGATCGGGTCGGCACCCTTCGGATAGTTGCCGCGCTGATCGACGCCCTGGAACCAGCCCGAGAAGTGGAAGGGCATGAACGCCACGCCCTTGCCGACGCGGTCCGTCACCAGCGCTTTCACGCGGGCCTTCGAGCCGCTCTCCGGACCGGTCACCCAGACGAAGCTGCCATCGGCGATGCCGCGCTCGGCTGCGTCCGCTGTGCTGATCTCGACGAACATGTCCTGCTGCAATTCAGCGAGCCACTTGTTCGAACGTGTTTCTTCACCACCGCCTTCATATTCGACGAGACGGCCGGAGGTGAGGATGATCGGGAACTGCTTGGCAATTCCCTTCTCCACCGCCGCCTTCTGGATCGAGAAGCCGATGTTGGCCATGCGGAACTGACGCCCGTCGGGCCGGGTCGGATACTTCGCCACCAGATCGGGGCGCGGTGAGTAGATCGGCTCACGATGCACCGGTACCGGATCGGGCAGGTTCCACGCTTCCGCGCGGGCCTTGCCGTTGCCGAACGGGATACAGCCGTGCTCCAGCGCGACACGAATGATGCCGCCCGAGAGATCGATCGCCCAGCCGACGTTGTCCGGGTTATTGCCGCCGATGCGCGTGATGGTCGCGAGTTCGGCTTCGGTGAGGTCCTTGTCCCAGCCGAGCTTCTTCAGCACGCCGTAGGTGAACTCGGGATAGCCGTCCTTGATCTCCGAGTCCTTGCTGTAGGAACCCTCGGACAGCATGTTGTGCACCTTGGTCGTGCCGTCGGCGAGCTTCTCCTCGTAGACGACGCCGAACCGGGCGCGGAACGTGCCGCCGCCATCCTTCACGTGAAGGTGCGGATTATAGAGCGTGTGCGTGCCCGGATGCTTGATCGCCGGTGTGCCCCAGCACGGCCACGGCAGGCCGTAGTAGTCGCCACCGACTTCGGGAACGTCCGCCTTGGCGCGCAGCGTCACCAGATCGAACTTGTCCTGGTTCTTCATGTGCGCCTTCAACCGCTCCGGCGACTGGCCCGAGTAGCCGGTCGAGAAGCCGCCGCGGTTGATCTCGCGCAGCAGATCTTCCGGCACCGGCCGCTTGTTCTCCACCTTGATGTTCTTGAACATCTGATCGGCGAACCCGAGCTTCTCCGAGATGCGGTAGATGACCTCGTAGTCGTCCTTCGATTCGAAAATCGGCTTGACGACCTGTTCGCCCCACTGGAGCGAGCGGTTCGAGGCCGTACGCGAGCCCGACGTTTCGAACTGCGTACAGATCGGCAGCAGGTACGTGCCGTTCTTCCGGCCCGAGAGCGCGGCAAACGTCGTCGGATGCGGATCGCACACGACGAGCAGCTCGAGCGCCTCGAGGCCCTTCACCATCTCGGTCATGCGCGGAATGGTGTTGCCGCCGTGACCCATGATGAAGACGCCCTTGACCACGTCCTTCTGGTCGACGTCGTCCGGCTTCGACAGCGTCGCGTCGAACCAGCGGGTCCACGGGATGCCCGGGGTTTCCATGTTCTGCTTGCGGGTACGCGCCGGACGGCCAGACTTCGCCGGCACTTCGTCGAAGCGTCCCTGCAGATAATCGTAGCTCACATCCCAGACGCGGCCCCAATGCCGCCATGCGCCCTCGACGAGGCCGTAGTAGAGCGGCAGCGAGGTGATATCGAGACCGATGTCAGTCGCACCCTGCACGTTGCAGTGACCGCGGAAGATGTTGGCGCCGGTTCCGCTGGCGCCGACGTTGCCGGTCGCGAGCAATAGATCGCAGTACGCGCGCACGTTCGCGGTGCCGACCGTGTGCTGCGTGCCGCCCATACACCAGATAAACGTCGACGGACGCTGCTTGGCGAAGGTTTCAGCGACCTTCTTGAGCTGCTCGCCCGGAATGCCGGTGATGCGCTCGACTTCATCCGGCGGATATTTCTTCACCTCGGCGCGGATCTTGTCCATGCCGTAGACGCGCTGCTGGATGAACTCCTTGTCCTCCCAGCCGTTCTCGAAGATGTGGTACAGCATGCCCCAGATCACCGCGATATCGGTACCGGAGCGGAAACGCACATACTCGGTCGCGTGCGCGGCGGTGCGCGTGAATCGCGGATCAAGCACGAACACGTTGGCGCGGTTGATCTCCTTGCCGCTCAGGATGTGCTGCAACGACACCGGATGCGCCTCGGCGGCATTCGAACCCATGAAGACGATCGTCTTCGAGTTACGAATGTCGTTGTACGAGTTTGTCATCGCGCCGTAGCCCCAAGTGTTGGCGACGCCGGCGACGGTGGTGGAGTGACAGATGCGGGCCTGGTGGTCGATGGTGTTGGTGCCCCAGAACGCCGCGAACTTGCGGAACAGATAGCCGCCTTCGTTCGAGAACTTGGCGGAGCCGAGCAGATAGACCGAGTCGGCACCCGACTTGGCGCGGATGTCGAGCATCTTGTCGCCGATCTCGTCGATCGCCTTGTCCCAGGACACCTTTTGCCACTCGCCGTTGACGAGTTTCATCGGATACTTCAGGCGGCGGTCGCCGTGCACCAGTTCGCGCACCGCCGCGCCCTTGGCGCAATGCGAGCCGCGATTGAGCGGGCTGTCCCAGGCGGATTCCTGACCGACCCAGACGCCATTTTGCACTTCGGCGATCACCGTGCAGCCCACCGAACAGTGGGTGCAGATGTTCTTCTTCAATTCAGTCGCCGCCCCGATCACCTGCGGACCGGCTTCGGCCTTGCGGACCGAACCGAACGACGACAATCCGAGCACCGCGCCGCCGCCGGCGGCGAGACCCGATTTGCGCAGGAACGAACGGCGGTCGAGAGTTCCGGACGCGAGGCCTGCGGCAATGCCCTGCAAGCGCGAACGGTTCGTGGCTCCATCTCGTCTTTTCGTCAGCATGGCTGTTGTCCCGAATTCAGTAGCGGTTGACGCGATAGAACGTCTTGACGTGCTCGGTTTCCTTGTACCGGGCCTTGGTGCGCTCGGTGGCGTTCTCCGGCGCCGCCTCGGCTTCGCCGACGATCGGAACCACGGCCGCCGCGGCGGCTCCCGCGCCGCCCATCATCACGAAGCTGCGCCGGTCGAGCTTCTTAGCTTCTGGCGCGGTCTTGTCGGTTGGCTTGCTCATCGCGATCATCCCTTCCGAAAATCAGTTCAGTCCCGTCATCCCGATGCGCCGCCGCTCACTGATCGAGCGCGAACGCCTCGGCTTCCAATTCCACGAACACACGGCCGACCCGGCCGACCGCACGATAGAAATTCGCGCTCGCCGACATTTCGAGATCGGCAAAAAAACGCGCCGCCCACGGCTTGATGTGGCGGTCGAAGAACTTTGCCTGCTCGGCGAGATCGGCATCGAAATCGCCGCGCGCGAGGCAGGCCATCACCTCGCACAGGATCGCGATGTGATCTTCCGGCTCGCGCACCGCATCCGCTCGCGCGATGCCGAAGTACGCGAGATCCTCGCGAACCCGCGCCAGCGGCCGCTCATGCAGAAACCCGGTCATATAGTAGGAGCCGTAGGGCAGAAGCTCGCCGCGGCCGACGCCGATGAACAGGTTGAAGAACTCGCGGCTGACGATCGTGTCGTTCACTGAGGCGGCTGCATCCGCGAGCGCGAGGTGCGCCATGCCGAGCTCGGACGCGTCGCCTTTCAGCGTCGCGATACGCTCCAGCGTCGCGGCATCGGGCGCTTTGCCAAGCAGAAGCGAGATCAGGTCGTATTCGGCCGCCCGCAGGAGATCGATTTCATCGACAGCCGGCACCCTGGCCGCTGGCTTCTCGTCGCCGGACATCGCACGCTCCGCAGCCCCGTAGATGTCGGGACGCAGGACAAAGCGCGGAACTCGTGTGATCGCTTCGACTGCAAGAACGCGTTCGGCGGGAATTCGCGACCAGGCGGAAACTGACGGCTGGGCAATGCCAATGGCGCGCGCGAGCGACGCAATACCGCCAGCAGCCTTGATCGCTTGCTCCAATCCCGCGTCACGCATGACGAAACCGTTTCTCCCCCATGTGCCTCTTCGATGGGCACTTCCAGAACCTTCCGGGCTAGAAAGATTCTAGATTGGAGAAGATGTAACATAGGTTCTGCCTATGTATGCAAGGACTTTGGTCTACAAGCGCGGAAGTGCGCCACCATGCCGCCGCGGTCTTTGTTGCACCGCGAGAGAGGTATCCTCGTCCAGCTCGCTGGTTATTCCGGCCTGCTGAACTTCTTCCGCTGACGCGTCATCCAGATTTTGCGGGGCTTCCTGCGGTAGCACGGCAGATTTATCCGGTGGACGCGAGAGTCTGACCGAGTCCTGCGCAAAATTTTGCTCGGTCGGTTGCGGTGCAACTTGCTCAATCACATTCGCGGCATTTTGCAGCACTGCGGTATTGGGATCATTGCCGAAGACCCGCGCCACCATGCTCGCGACGTCAGTGCCCGGCGCAAGCTCACCGTTACCCGGAACGCCGCCGACGACATTCCAGTCGTATGCGTAGTCGAGCGCCGGATTGACGTAGTCGCGAATCATCGGGTCGAGCGCCCACACCTTGCGAAGCGCGGCGTTGCGCAGATCTTCGGGCACGCCCTTGTGCAGATATCCTTTGATGTCTGTGGTGGCCGTCAGGTCATCGAGCTTCGGCAGACTCTCGAGATCGAACGGCTCGTCGGCCTGCGCGTCCGGCTGCGCTTCGGCAGGCGGCAGGGGCGTACCACTATCGGCAGCATCTTTGGCAATCGCATCGGTATCGCGTTCAGGTTCAGTGCGCTTGGCTTCGCGCTTTCGCTGCGACCAGCGGGCGAGAAAGTTCTCCTCGTCGCTCATCCAGCACCTCCCTCGTCGTCGAGAGCGCTGCGACGCCCCCCGGACTTGTCGCGTTTGCGCTTGACGAACGTCTGCTCGACATGGAACTCGTCGACGAACTGAGCAACCCAGGAGGCGATATCCGCAGGCATCGGCACCGAGCCGATCACGTCCGAACCGGCTGAAAACAACGCCTCGCCTTCGGTCGGATCGGCGGTGACCTTAACCACCTCCAGCTCTTCGCCGGCGATCTGAATGCGCAGCGCCACCCAAATCTGCGGCGCATCCATGATCAGGTTGTCGCGATAACTTGCAGTATCGGTACTGAACAGGTCGATGAACGCCGGGCCAGCGTAGTATAGCGTCGCGCCGCTGCCGTCGTCGGGGAGCTTGCTCCACGGCGCGGTCTCAGGCGCCTCAGCCATGATCATCACCGGCGACCAGATGTGATCGACCCAGGGGTTATCGATCGGCCTGCGGCTCACGACCACACCGACCTCACGGCTCGCCTGATTCATGCAAAGGCCTCCGGCATCATGCGCCTCACGCCATCTGCGCCGCTTGCGTCAGCGGCAGTCCGGCCACCAGATTCTGCGGCTTCAGGCGAACGACCTTATCCGATCCCATGGCCACAATGAGGTATACCGGCTTGTCGCCGACCCGCTTGTCCACCAGCCGCTGGTCCTCGATCGAAAGCTTCATCAGCGCGACGATCCGGGCAGGATCGTCCGGATCGAGCGCCTCGCCGGTCCACAGCGCATTGCCGATCCGCGTCGCCTCGCCGTCGAGCCCGACGAACCAGCGCCAGTCGCGATCCTCGATCGACGCCACCGGCTCGACCTTCGCCGTGACGCCGAGCAGATGCGCGATCCAGCGTTCGACCGCGCGGCACAGTCCGTCGCGGGCTTTGGCGTTGCCGCCGATGTTCATCACCATGGTGTGGGCGTCCGAACGCGACCAGTAAGTCCAGGCGTTCTCGTCGTCCATCACGTCCATCTCGCCGAATTCGCTCGGCTGCAGCATGGCGATCAGCGGAGAGGCGTGCGCATGGCCATGTTCGGCCTGCTGGCGCGCGTCGACGATCTCGGCATCGGCCAACAGCAGCGTATCGTTGTGCACCGTCGCCTTCTGGGCCCGGAAGAACAGTTCCGCGGCGCGCAACACGTAAGGATCGTCGCAGCCCTCGAGCGCGTTGCGCATCACCAGATGGCACAGCTGCGAGATGAAGATCGGCGGCAGGCCGCCCGCACCGCTCCGCGCAAGGCTGAGATAGACGGCCTCGAGCGAGGGCGCGGCGATCAGCCGGTCGCGGAAGCCGAGCATCAGCACCCAGTTTTCACGCGCATCGTCGTCCTTGATCGCTGCGATCTCGCTGCCTTTCACCGTTCGCATCGGATCGGCCATCAGGCTCGCGTGCAGGGCGCGCTCGGCATCGCACGCATCCTCCGGCGGAAGCAATTCGGGACGCGCCAGATACGCCATGATCAGTTCCGGCGTGACCAAGAGCCCGCCGTGATCGCCTCGCACCGTCAGGTGGTGGCCTGAAGCCACCCAGAACTCTCTCATGTTCGATCCGTCTTCATCAGGCTTTGCAGGTCGACCTCCTCGGCAACGTCGTCACCTTCGACGTCGTGGAACGTAAACGCGCGCGCGTGCGCATGGATGCGGTCGCCTCCCGATGCATCCGGGCGCGGTTTCAGGGTGCGGAACCGTTCCCGCACCTCGCCATCCTCGACCGACCGATGCACCGCGAGCAACGTCTGCGGCGGGTGATTGCACAGCGAGGCCGCGAAAGCGACCTCTTCCTCGGCCGCGGCGCGGGCTGCATCGAGGTCCGGCGCGCCGAAATGATCGACAAGCTGCTGCGCCAGCCGCGCAACTGCCTGCTCGCGCTCGCGCTCGGTCGCCTCGGTTACGATAGCCAGCGTCGACCAGCCGAGGCTGTCGATACCGAGCAGGCCCGAGCGCAGCGCCGTGCGCTCTTTGGTCTCCAGCGTCGCCGGATCGCGATCCCAGAACACGAACGCGCCCGAAACCGCCCACTCGCCGGGGTCGGCGGCGCGCGCGAACACGAAGGTGTCCGACGGGTCGAGCCTGATGGTGCGCGGCAGTTTCAGCATCGCAGTTTCAGCATCTCTGTCTCAGCGGAGTTTCGGGCCGCGATGCTTGGCATCATACCACTGCGAGCGCGCCAGCGTCTCGATCAGTGCAGTGCGCTGCGGCGGGCCGCGTTCAGCCGGCAGCCTGATCAAGAGGTCGCCGTTGCCGTCGATTTTCTTCAACTCACCGGCTTTTCCGGTCGGCACCCGTTCGAGATAGGCCCGTGCCGCAGGGTCGAACCCGTATTCGCGCCATTGATCGAATCCAGTCATCAGGTGCCGGGCGAAGCTTTCGACGATGGCGTCCGTCTCGACCATCTCGAAGCCTTCAGCCATCAGCGATGCACCATCCGGCATCTCGCCCGCATCCATGTGAACGAGATCGGCAGCGCGCAGCATCGCGCCGAAAACGAGCCACTCCGGAACTTCTGTCTCGCCGCAATCTTGCGGCCAGGCGAACCGTGCGCCACCGAGCAATCCACGATCGAAGTAGATCGTATCCGGGAAGCCGAACGTCACCTCGCGCTCAGGCGGACAATGGCTGGCGATCGCGTCCGCCAGCGCATTCATGCAGAGGAACAACGCCCGCCGCGCGGTCGTCAGCGGCTCATCCGGCTCCAGCACGAGCGCGAACTCAACGAGATCGTAGCGTCCCGTCCAGACCAGCGTGCCCGCACCGGCCTTCCCGGCAATGGATATGGCATGGCTGAAAGCATCGCCGAGCTCGCGCAGGGTCACGAGATCGTAGCCCGGCGGCAGGTCGAGCCCTTGCGTTTTTTCAGAGAGGCGCGACATCATCGATCAGACGTTGGCGAGAGCGTTCCGCGCACATGCAGCAAAAGAGTCCGTTCCGATCACAGAGAGATGCTTTGCATTTGGGCAGGCTATGCTATCGGGGTCAAGCAGGCGGCGGCCGCGAACGTTAACGGCATCCGCATGCCGGTGGAGAGGTAAGACTTTATGAGCGCACCTGCTCATCTTCTGATCTGTAGCTGCGAGAAGACGATGCCGCTCGACGCGGCGGCGATCGGCCGCGCATGTTCGGGAAAGATTTCACAAGCCAACCAGCTCTGCGGCGTCGAACTCGACCGCTTCCGCGCGGTACTCGCCGACGGCGGGCCGGTCACGATCGCATGCACGCAGCAGGAACCGCTGTTCCGCGAAGTCGCAGAAGATGTCATCGGCGAAGGGCGGATCCCGCCGCTGACGTTCGTCAACATTCGCGAAACCGGCGGATGGTCGAAGGACGCGGCAGCAGCGGGGCCAAAAGCCGCGGCATTGATCGCCGCAGCGGCTGAAGAGATGCCGGCTATTCCGGTGGTAACGCTGGAGAGCGGAGGCGTCGCCTTTGTCTATGGCAGCGACGAGGTCGCCGTCGAAGCCGGACGGCGGCTCGCCGACCGGCTCGATATCACCGTGGTGCTGACCAAACCGCGCGACACGACGCCGCTGCGCGTCACCGAGTTTCCGGTGCTGAAGGGCACCGTGCGCAATGCGCGCGGCTATCTCGGCAACTTCGAACTCGGCATCGACGACTACGCGCTGCCCGCACCGTCGTCGCGCGATCATCTCGTGTTCGGCGCGGCGCGCAATGGCGCGACCTCGGCCTGCGATATCATCCTCGATCTCAGCGGCGGCATGCCGATGTTCCCGGCGCACGACCTGCGGCCCGGCTATGTGCGCGCCGACCCGCGCGATCCGGCCGCCGTCGAACGCGCGATCACCGCTGCCGGCAATCTCTCCGGCACGTTCGACAAGCCGCGCTTCGTTGCGTTCGATGCCGCGCTGTGCGCGCACTCGCGCTCGAACATCACCGGCTGCACCCGCTGCCTCGATCTCTGCCCAACCGGCGCGATTTCGCCGAACGGCGACACCGTCGCGATCGACGCGCATATCTGTGCCGGATGCGGCTCGTGCGCATCGGCCTGCCCGACAGGTGCTGTATCCTACGCTCTGCCGCCTGCCGATGCATTGATGCGGCGGCTGCGGACGATGCTGCAAGCTTACGCCAGGGCCGGCGGCAAGACTGCGACGGTTCTGTTCTACGACAGCGATCACGGCGAGCCGCTGATCGACGCGCTAGCGCGCTTCGGCGACGGCCTGCCGGCGCAGACGCTGCCACTGCGCGTCAACGAAGTGACGCAGCTCGGGCCGGAAACCATCGCTGCCGTATTCGCCTACGGCGGCACCGGCGCGGCGTTGCTGGCGCGCGGCCAGCCGAAGCACGACATTGCCGGCCTTCACACCGTCGTCGCCATGTCGAACACGATCGTCACGGCGCTCGGTTTCGGCGAAGCGCAGGTGAGGCTGATCGAAACCGACGATCCAGATCAGTTGCGTGCGATGCTCGACGCGATGCCTGCGGGCGTATCGGCACAGACGCCTGCGAGCTTCGTTCCGCGCGGCGGCAAACGAAGCGTGCTGGAAACGACCTTCCGCGAATTGCATCTCGCGGCGCCGACGCCGGTCGACGTCATTCCGCTGGCGCCGAACGCGCCGTTCGGCGGCGTGAAGCTCGACCT
>JBEIPX010000368.1:0-3740 GCA_040376815.1 Bradyrhizobiaceae bacterium | reverse complement strand
GAAATGACCGTGATCCTGCAACACCAGTTCTGGGATCTCGACGTCAACGACGAGCGTTTCGAGGTCGGCTTGTCGTTCGGCGGCGTCTCCGAGCGGCTCGTGGTCCCGTTCAGCTCGATCAAGAGCTTCTTCGATCCGTCGGTGCAGTTCGGCCTCCAGTTCGAACCGTCCGAAGCCGCGATGCCTGCGGGCGGCCAGGCCGATGCGCCGACCGCATCTGCTGCACCCGTATCCCCGGACGAACCTACGCCGGAGCCTGCAAAGTCCGGCGAAGGCGCCGAGGTCGTCCGGCTCGACCGTTTCCGCAAGAAGTAGGCCGCGTCAGGCCGATCGTATACCCTTGAGCGATTCCAGTTCCGTCTTGTTGTCATGAACGGCGTGACGGGACACGTTCCCGGCCGCACGTCGCCACCCACGCGACATCAACGGCAAACGAGCAATGAGCATCATGGCGACGAAAAAGACGGCGGCCGCAAAGCGCGCACGCACGACTACCCGCACCGAGACCGACACCTTCGGGCCGATCGAGGTCGCTGCCGATAAGCTCTGGGGCGCACAGACGCAGCGTTCGTCGGAAAATTTCCGCATTGGCATCGAACGCATGCCGCTGCCGCTCATCCGCGCACTCGCCATCGTCAAGCTCGCCGCAGCAAAAGCCAATCTCGATCTCAAGCTGATCGACGCGAAGCGCGCTAGCGCAATTATGCAGGCGGCGAAAGAAGTCATCGACGGCGCTCACGACGATCATTTTCCACTCGTGGTCTGGCAGACCGGCTCCGGCACCCAGACCAACATGAACCTCAACGAGGTCATTTCGAACCGCGCCAACGAACTGCTCGGCGGCGAGCGCGGCACCAAGAAGCCGGTGCATCCGAACGATCACGTCAACATGAGCCAGTCGTCGAACGACAGCTTCCCGACGGCGATGCACATCGCGGCCACCGAGCGCATCGTTCATGATCTGCTGCCGGCGCTGACCTATCTTCATGCCGCGTTGAAGAAGAAGGAGAAGGCGTTCGCGAAAATCGTCAAGATCGGGCGCACCCATACACAGGATGCGACGCCGCTCACCCTCGGACAGGAATTCTCCGGCTATGCCGCGCAGCTCGACAGCGGCATCCGCCGTCTGAAGTTGGCGGTGAAGGAGCTTTATCCGCTGGCACAGGGCGGCACCGCCGTCGGCACCGGCCTCAATGCGAAGCCGCAATTTGCAAAGCTGTTCGCGAAACATGCGGCGGCGATCACGAAACTGCCGTTCGTCACCGCACCGAACAAATTCGAAGCGCTGGCCGCCAACGATGCATTCGTATTCGTGCATGGCACGATCGAGTCGATCGCCACCGCGCTGTTCAAGATCGCCAACGATATCCGCCTGCTCGGCTCGGGTCCGCGCTCGGGCCTCGGCGAATTGATTCTGCCGGAGAACGAGCCCGGCTCCTCGATCATGCCGGGCAAGGTGAATCCGACTCAGTGCGAAGCGATGACCATGGTGTGCTGCCAGATCTTCGGCAATCAGACGACGATCTCCGTTGCCGGCAGTCAGGGGCACTTCGAGCTGAACGTCTACAAGCCCGTGATGATCAACGCCATGCTGCAGTCGATCCGGCTTATCAGCGACGCCGCGCGCTCCTTCACCGACCATTGCGTGAACGGCATAGCTGCGAACGAGACACAAATTCGTGAACTTATGCAGCGGTCTTTGATGCTGGTTACCGCACTCGCGCCGAAAATCGGATATGACAATGCAGCCAAGGTCGCGAAGACCGCGCACGCCAACGGCACCACGCTGAAGGAAGAAGCAGTGCGGCTCGGATTTGTAACTGCCGCAGAATTCGACCGTCTTGTCAGGCCGGAAAAAATGATCCAGCCCGGATAAACTTGAACCAAGGCCTGTAATTTAGGCTGTAGTTTAAGGCGCTGTGGTAATAGGCCTGTGATAGAAGCTTGGTCGGAACCCCGAAACGGGATTTCTTCGGCGCAGCCGGCATTACCGGCCGTACCCAACAAGAAGACGCCGCGTAACACCGCAGGCGCGTAAATATTCAGAAAAATTCTTCGCTGAAGGCGGCCGAACGCAGCTGCAAAAGCGTCATCTCCTTTGATGACGACCGTGACAGCGGCAAAAAATTGCGGTTAACACGCAACGCTCGGAAACGTTCTCCGATCTCCTTCGTAGCTTCCGCATACCGTACCGGGGCAGTTATGAGCGACGTTACCAACCTCAACCGCTTTCGGAAGCGTGTGGAACGCGACAAGCAGGCCAAGAAGGCCGACGCTAATCGCGCACGCTTCGGAAGGACTAAAGCGGAACGCGAGGCAGATGAACGGCGCGAACAACGGCTCCGTGAAGTTCACGAGCAGCATCGTATCAAGAGCGGGGACGAAGCATGAAGTCGCCGGTGGTTAAACGTTCCATCGTAGTTGCAGGCCACAAAACCAGTGTGAGCCTGGAAGAAGCCTTCTGGAATGGCATGAAGGAAATCTCGGGCCAGCGCAGCGTCACGCTGTCGGAACTGGTGGGTGAAATCGACGGCGCACGGAAGCAGGGCAATCTGTCTTCGGCGATCCGTCTGTTCGTTCTCGATCACTTCCGCTCGCGGGCATCCGCCAGCGATACGATCGACGGCCCCGGCAACATGAACCGCGAGTTGAGCCTGGCTCACGCGGACACCGCCTGAACCTTAAGCCCTCAGAGCAGTAACCTCGGCCAGACTTTACGCGTTTTGCCGAACTGGGTTTTGCCGAATTTCCCCGGGCGGGATTGAGGGTTAGAATTTACCCCTGATTTGCAAGGCTTTTCACGGTGCCGGCGACATCGCGGCACCGTGCCTTCGGGGGTTACGCATGACCGATGATCTCGAGGCCACGGGCACAGCCGACGTTCCCCGGATTCGGGAGTTCGCGGTCGTCAAACGCTCGGTCATGGTCGGCGGACAGAAGACCAGCGTCAGTCTTGAAGATGCATTCTGGACCAGCCTGAAAGATATCGCCGCACGGCGCGGGGTCAGCCTGTCGCGTCAGCTCGCCGCTATCGATGCGCAGCGCAGCACCGGCAACCTGTCGTCGGCGATCCGGCTCTATGTGCTGGATCACTTCCGCGCACGCGCCGACTATCCGGTGATGATCGGCGAGCGGCGCTTTGTCGCCACGCAGACGGCCGCCCCTCTCAGCCCGCGATAACGATACCGGCGTTACGGCACTCAGTTCGAGAACTGCGGCGTCAGGACCAGCGGCTGGCGCGGCCGTGGCTGAGCCGCCGGGCGCGGCTGCTGGCCGGGCGCGGGCTTGACGTCGATCGCGGGCGGCAGGGCTGGCGCGGGCTGGGTCTCCACCGGCGTGACCGCTGCCTGCGGCGGAGCGGGACGTGGTGTGGCTCTCGGTTCCGCCTTGGGTTCCGCCTTCGGATCTGACTTGGGCTCAGCCTTGGGCTCGACCCGGGGTTTGGCGGCAGCCGGCGGGCGGCGCGGATCGCGTCCGGGCACCGGAATCTCCGTGATCGGCAAATCGGGAACCGGATCGGCGCGCGGAGTCTCTGGCGTCGGCGCGATGGCCGCATCTTTCACCGCGGGCGCTGCCGGCGGCGGCGGAACAGCGATCACGGGCGGCGTCTCACCGCGTTCGATCGCATCGAGCCTGCGCGTTTCGCGATCGATGGCCCGCACTGCAAGCCAGGACGACAGCGACGTCAGATCGAGCGTCTTCGCAGGCGCGTCGGGCGTGCCGTGCGCCAGCACCAAAAT
>JBEIPX010000509.1:0-2328 GCA_040376815.1 Bradyrhizobiaceae bacterium | reverse complement strand
GACTTTCTGCACGCCGGTGACGTGCTGGTCGTCAACGACACCAGGGTGATCGCCGCGCAGCTCGCCGGCCGCCGAATCAATCGTGAGACCGAGCCGCATATCGAGGCGACGCTGATCAAACGGATCGATGGCTCGCGCTGGCAAGCGCTGGTCAAACCGGCGAAGAAGCTCGCCCCGGGCGATGTCGTCCGCTTCGGCAACGAGGGCCGCGTCTGCTTTCTCGGCCATCTGGACGCGACGGTCGAAGCCAAGGGCGAGAACGGCGAGGTGACGCTGGCGTTCGTTTTCCACGGCCCCGCGCTCGATCAGGCGATTGCCGATCTCGGCGCGACGCCGCTGCCACCCTACATCGCCTCGAAGCGCGACCCCGACGATCAGGACATGACCGACTATCAGACCATGTTCGCTGCGAACGAGGGCGCGGTCGCAGCGCCAACGGCCGGATTGCACTTCACGCCGCAGCTCGAAGCCGCGCTGAAAGCCAAGGGCATCGGCCTGCAACGGGTCACGCTGCACGTGGGCGCGGGGACATTCCTGCCGGTTAAAGTCGACGACACCGCCGACCACGTGATGCACGCCGAGTACGGCATTGTCACGCGCGAGACGGCCGATGCACTGAATGCAGTGAAAGCGGCTGGCGGTCGCATTGCTGCAGTCGGCACCACGTCGCTGCGGTTGCTCGAGAGTGCGACCGGCGAGGACGGCATTGTCCGGCCGTTCGCGGACGAGACCGCGATCTTCATCACGCCCGGCTACCGCTTTCGCGCCGTCGACGTGCTGATGACGAACTTCCACCTGCCGCGCTCGACGCTTGTGATGCTGGTCTCGGCGTTCAGCGGCATCGAGCCGATCAAGCGCGCCTACGCCCACGCCATTGCAACCGGCTACCGGTTCTATTCCTATGGCGATGCTTCGCTGTTGTTCCGGGCCAATACCGCCACATGACCGTCGCCAACCATTTCACGCTGCTTGGACAGGATGGCGCCGCGCGCACCGGAGTGCTGCGCACGCTGCACGGTGAAGTGCGGACGCCCGCCTTCATGCCGGTCGGCACGCTGGGGGCGATGAAGGGCATTCACTGGCGCGAGGTGAGGGACGCGGGCGCGGATATCGTGCTCGGCAATACGTATCACCTGATGCTGCGTCCCGGTGCGGAACGCATCGGCGGTCTCGGCGGCCTGCAAAAGTTCACCGGCTGGAACGGCCCGATGCTGACCGACTCCGGCGGCTTCCAGGTGATGTCGCTGGCGCAGCTGCGCAAGGTCAATGAGAAGGCCGTCACCTTCAAATCGCACATCGACGGACTGACCATCGAACTGTCGCCGGAGCGCGCGATCGAGGTGCAGGCGCTGCTCGGCTCCGATATCGCCATGCAGCTCGACGAGTGCATCCGCCTGCCGGCCGAGCGCGCCGATATCGAGCGGGCGATGCAGCTGTCGCTGCGCTGGGCCGAGCGCTGCAAAAGCGCGTTCGAGAACGCGCCCGAGGGGCGCATGCTGTTCGGCATCGTGCAAGGCGGCGACGTGCCGCCGCTGCGGCATGCGAGCGCGCGTGGCCTGCTCGACATCGGCTTTCACGGCTACGCCGTCGGCGGGCTTGCCGTCGGCGAGCCGCAGGAGGTGATGCTCGCGATGATCGACGAAGTCGCGCCGATCCTGCCGCGCGAGCGGCCGCGCTACCTGATGGGTGTCGGCACGCCGGACGACATGCTGGAAGCGGTCGCACGCGGCATCGACATGTTCGATTGCGTTCTGCCGACGCGCAACGGCCGTCATGGCCACGCATTCACGCGGCGAGGGCCGGTGAACCTGCGCAACGCGCGCCATGCCGACGATCCGCGGCCGCTCGACGAGGAGAGTGACTGGCCGTCGACGCGCACCTATTCGCGCGCCTACTTGCATCATCTGGTCAGGTCGAGCGAGGCGCTCGGTGCGATGCTGCTGTCGGAGATCAATATCGCCTATTACCAGTCGCTGATGCAGGGCATCCGCGCAGCCGTGCGCAAGAACCGGTTCAGTGCGTTTCGCGAGCAGACAAAAGCAGACTGGGCGCGGGGCGACATCGCTCCGCGCTGACTTCGATTGCGTTACGTTTCGCCTGCGTGGTCGGCAATCACCGTCAGACCAGACGAAACCGTCCGGCCACCGATATGTCAGCTAGTTGCAGACGAGACGCTGAACCGCGTGCTTGGTGACGAACCCGTAGCCGCAGGTTTCGCACGTCCAAAGGTAGCTGATCACACCGTCAGACAGAAATGCTGACGCTTCAGCCGCAACCATCGTATCGGAACAAACTCTACAAGCCGGCAGATCGCTTCCGCGCGGTGCG
>JBEIPX010000273.1:0-4785 GCA_040376815.1 Bradyrhizobiaceae bacterium | reverse complement strand
GGCATGAGTACGCCATGCTCGGTTCCCGCAAATGGCAATTGGTCCTGCTCCGGCTTGTGCTCGCACCAGCGCTGGTCCTGCAAGCCGTTCTGCCGTCCTGGGGACATGTGCTTCAGCCGTCGGCGGCCGACGCCTTCTCGGTGCTCTGCCGGGTCGCTGCGGAGCCTCAAAAGGCGCCCGATGAATCGCTGCCGCGTCATCACGACTGCACGTCGTGTTGCCTTGCGGCGCTGACGGGAGGTGCCATCCCGGTTGCTGACGATACCGTTGTCCAGGTGGACCGGCGCTTCGTCACCGTCACACCACCCCATCGCAATTTCGAACCGGAGCGCAAAGGTCTTTCGTCTGCATGGTCCGCGCGTGGTCCGCCGCTTGTTGCTTGAGCGGCCATCGACACCACGACTCCAGCCACGACTCTGCATCGACGAGGACACCATGACTCACTCAGCTTTCGGCCGCGGTCCTGCGGCACTTTTCGCTTCTGCGACGCTAGCCGCGCTTTTCCTGGCCACCGCACCGGCCTCCGCACACGTCACGCTGGCTACCGCCGAAACCGGGGCGGGCAGCTACTACAAGGGCGTCCTGCGGATCCCGCACGGCTGCGACGGCAAGGCGACACGATCACTCAGCGTTCAAATTCCCGAGGGCGTCATCGGCGTAAAGCCGATGCCGAAGCCGGGTTGGACCGTGACCATGACGAAAGGCCCGTATGCCAAGACCTATGAAAGCCACGGCAGGCCCGTGACCGGAGGCGTCAAGGAAATCGTCTGGTCGGGCAGTGAACTCGGCGACGATTTCTACGACGAGTTCGTGTTCACAAGTTTTGTGACGGATGCCTTCACCGCCGGTCAGCGTGTGTATTTCCCGACCGTGCAGGCATGCACTGAAGGTGAGGCGCGCTGGACCGACGTTCCGGCTGCGGGCCAGAGCGCGCGCGACCTGAAATCTCCTGCGCCGGCGCTGCGGATTGCAGATGCGCGGATGAGCGCGCAGGCACAGGCTTCGGCGGGAGCGGAGACGTACAAGATCGGCGACATCACCGTTGCGGCGCCATGGAGCCGGGCGACGCCGGGCGGCGCCAAGGTTGCGGGCGGCTATCTCAAGATCACCAACAATGGTTCTGCGCCGGAGCGTCTGGTCACTGCCACAGCCAGTGCGGCCGGCCGCGTCGAAATCCATGAGATGTCGATGGTCTCAGGCGTCATGCGCATGCGGCCGCTGAACGATGGCCTGACCATCAAGCCGGGCGAAACGGTCGAACTGAAGCCGGGCGGCTTCCACGTCATGTTCATGGACATCAAGCAGCCGTTCAAGCAGGGCGATGCGATCAAGGCCACGCTGCAATTCGAGAAAGCGGGCAAGCTCGATGTCGTGTTCAACGTCGGTGCGGTCGCGGCAGCATCTGGCGGTGGCGACCATTCCGGCCACAAGCATCATCACTGAGTAAACAGCAGTCAGGCGCGGGTCCGGCTTCTGGCCGGGCTTGCGCTTGCTTCAACGTCCCACTGAACGTGCGAAGGCATCGCCGTCCTTCAGGCCGAGTTCGAAGGCCTGACGGATGCCGGCGGGATTGGTGATGTCGAATTGCTTGACGTTGATCTTCCGCGAGGGCTGCACGTAGGTCCGATTTGCGACCTGCGGCAAGTTCTTGTAACGCCGCGTCAGCAGCACCAGCGTGCGGCCACCCTCTGCCTCGATCGGAATCAGCGGCTCGACCGGAACGTTATCGACAAGCCCGCCGTCGAACGCGGGTTCGCCATCGACCAGCGTTACCGGCATGAACGGTGGCACGCCGCCGCTGGCGATCAGCGCGTCGCGCATCTGCTGCGGATCCTTCAGGCCGCGCGTAGCAACGAACCCGCCACGAAATCCGAGCGCGCGTCCGAGCTGCGGATGCACCGGATGAAACAACTGCTTCTCGAGCTGATAGGCGCCGATTCCGAGTAGCGCGCCGAATGTCGGCGACAGGCGCTTCGGCAATCGCGCGTAGGCGATGCGGAAATCCGTTTTCGCGTTGATGCGCGCCAGGGCTGCGTTGTCGATCGTCGTTGCCAGAAGCTCTTGATACATCGGCCCGACCGGGCAGAGCGGCTGGCCACGCCGCCAGGCCGCGACATCGAAATTCTTCAGATGTGAACCGCACGCGCCGATGACGCTCTCGCGCACCTGCGGCCCGATTTCGAGCAGACTGTAGGCGGCTGCAAACGCGCCGGCGCTGGCGCCGACGACAAGTCGAGGGCTCAGGCCAAGCCGTTCGGCGGCGGCTTCATAGAAGCCGCCTTGCCAGTAACACCGGTTGCCGCCGCCGGCAAAAACGATCGCATCGTACATCGGCGCGGCTTATAGCAGACTTGCCGCACTGCGAAAAAGGGCGGTACTGCCTCGTTTTCTGCCTGAGCAGTTTGGCGTCAGCCGATCACCTTGCGGTAGAGATGCCAAGTCGCGTGACCGAGCACCGGAATGACCACCGCGAGCCCGACGAAGAACGGCAGCGAGCCGATCGCCAGCAGCACCGCAACGATCAGGCCCCACGCAGCCATCGGCACCGGATTGGCGACGACGGCACGCATCGACGTCAGCATCGCATCGGCAACACCCGCGTGCCGGTCGAGCATCAGCGGAAACGACACGACGCTGACGCAAAGCGCCACGAGCGCGAACAGGAAGCCGACGCCGCATCCGATCACGATCAGCATGTGCCCCTCGCGCGAGGTGAGGATGCGTTCGGCGAAATCGGGAATGCTTGCGGCCGGCGCGTAGCCGAACATCGCCACATAGATCGCCTGCGCGGCTGCGACCCACACCACAAACAGGGTGAGCAGCATCACGCCAAGACCGAGCATCGCGCCGAACGACGGCGCGCGCAGCACGCCGATGGCCTGCGATATGGTTGGCGCTTCGCCCAGTTCACGGCGGCGGCTCAATTCATACAGACCGATGGCGGCGAAGGGGCCGAGCAGGGCGAAGCCCGCTGCGAGCGGAAACAGAAGGGGCAATACCGAGTAGCCGAGCGTCATCCGCGCCAGCACGAGACCCAGCACCGGATAGATGATGCAGATCATCAGCGCATGGCTCGGCACCGCCTTGAAATCGTCCCAGCCCTGGCGAAGCACATCGCCAAGATCGGACAACGTGATTTGACGGATCACAGGTCCCGCAACGGCGTTCGCGCCGCGGGGCGTCAGCTGAGTAACGTTGTTGGTGGACGACGTGGCCATGAGCGTGCTCTCCCTGTTTTGGGGCGACCGCATCAAGCCGAGCGCCAATGCCAATAGAGAACACGTAAGAACAAGCACGAGCCGGACTTGTCGCGACCTGTCGCAAGACCATAGCACGAATGAGGGAAACGCGCTCTCACGGTTCGGGGAGGTCCGCCATCCGGAACAAGGTTTGCGTGGCGCCGTTAGTTCTGGTTGAGCTGTGGCCGACCGTCAGCACGCTGTCATGGAGGGCTGCCAATTTATACATCGTCAAGTGGAGAGCCCTGCGCAGGGATACGGATGTGCATTGCAATGGGGAACAGCCTGTTTAAAGTTACCTGCGGCTGAGCGACGTCACCTTTATTCAAGTGGGAGAGAAAAATGAGCATTTTCGGCAAGATCATGAGCGCCATTTTTGGCAGCAAGGCTGAGGCGGCCCCGGCCGGCGGTGGCGGTGCAACTGCGGGAGGCGGGGCTGCGGCTGGTCCTGCCATCGACGTGACGCCGATTCTCGACAAGGCCGTCGCCGCGAAGAAGGAAAAACTGAACTGGAAGACCTCGATCGTCGACCTGATGAAGGCGCTCGATCTCGACTCCAGCCTGACTGCGCGCAAGGAGCTTGCCAAGGAGCTCGGCTATACGGGTGACACGAACGATACCGCTCCGATGAACATCTGGCTGCACAAGCAGGTGATGAAGAAGCTCGCAGAGAACGGCGGCAAGGTGCCGGACGATCTGAAGGACTGATCGCGCGACATCGTTCGCACTCCATTCTGAAAAGGCCCGCTCGCGCGGGCCTTTTTTCTGTCAGTTATTGCGTCACCTGACGCCACTGACGCGATGAGACGGCCGCGCGCCGCTCACGCCTGATCTCATGCCGGATGCTTGGCTGGATTCCTGGCCATGTAGTCGGCCACGAACGAGCAACCCGGAATAACCGTCAGGCTCATTCCGTTCGACAGCGCGATCGCGCCTTCGACGAGCCGGGATGCGATACCCCGGCCGCGCAGCGCGCGCGGCGTCTCCGTATGCGTGAAGACGATGGTGTCGCCCGCGATGCGATAGTTGACGAAAGCCGTCGCGCCATCCGCATCGAGCTCGAAACGGGAGAGGGCGGTGTTGTTGCGGACGCCGTTTGCGGTTTCGGTCATCGGTTCTTTCTCGTGAGACTTATTCTTCGCATGCGCAGGATCAGCAACATAATCGGCATTGGGGGACTTGCAACCGCTGCACCCATGCCCACGTCAGGGAGGTGGCATACGCGCGGCGCCGGCAGCGGCGAACTCTCCTCGCGGCGATTTGTCCCCGGCTGACGCAGCGGCGACGCGCTCTTCTCCCTCCCCCTTGTGGGGAGGGTGGCGCGTTGCGAGCGTAGCGAGCAACGTGACGGGTGGGGGTGTGCGCACGCGTTCACCCCACCCCGGCGCTTCGCCGTAGCCGATGCGCAGCATCGGCGTTCTTTGTAAGACGGCGGCCGGAGGCCGCCTTTGCCCTCCCCATCAAGGGGAGGGACGACATCACCTCCATCGCGCGTCTCACCTCCAGACATGCATGATCACCCCTGTTGTTTGCGGCAGCGCGCGCG
>JBEIPX010000236.1:0-5441 GCA_040376815.1 Bradyrhizobiaceae bacterium | reverse complement strand
CGAGGCCTTTGATGTCCTTGAGGCGAGCCACCAGCGCCTCGCGCGCTTCAACGGTTTCGCGCATGCGGTCACCGAAATTCTGGCTCGGGCTTTTGTCGATGACGACAGCGGCCACCGATGTCAGTGGCTCGCGCTCCTCGCGCGTGAACGACGGATTCGCCAGCGCCAGCAGGATCAGCGTCAACGCTGCGACGCGAATGGCCGCGCCGCGCGCCCGAGTCACCAGCAGCACCGTCGCGATAACGACGATCGCTGCAAGGCCAAGCCACAGCACGAGCGTGGGAACGAGAGGCGCGAAGGCGATACCATACTGCATGGGTTACTCTTTAAATTTGAGCATGATCTTGTTGGAAAACCGCTTTTCCGGATTACGCTCTAGTTGATGACGTAGTCCGACGGCGAGAACGCCGACGTCATTCGCCAGTATTCGACAAGACGCCACGGCGAGATCGCGAACACACGACCGTGGCGGTTGCGATACCAGTTGGTCATGCCGGGATGCATCCACACCATGCCGCGATGCAGTTCGTCGACCTTCTCGTTGTAGCGGTCGTGCACGTCCTGCTTCGGCTCGATCGTGCGGCGGCCGTTCTCCAGCATGTCGCGCAGGGCCAGCATCATGTGCTTCACCTGGCACTCGGCCATGAAGATCTGGTTGCCGCCGTGAGCAAGGCCCGTGTTCGGGCCGACCAGCATGAAGAAGTTCGGAAAATCCGGCACGGTAATACCGAGATAGGCGCGGGCGTCGTCATCGCCCCACACGTCGTGAATTTCTTTCCCCTGGCGGCCGACGATCCTCATCGGGTGCAGCATCTTCATGGCGAGGAAGCCGGTCGCGTATGCGATCGCATCGGCTTCCCATAGCGTGCCGTCGGTCATGCGGATCCCATTGGGCTCGATGGCCGCGATCTTGTCCGTGATCAGGTCGACGTTCGGCCGCGTCAGCATGCGGTACCAGTAATTGTCGATCAGGATGCGCTTGCCGTAAGGCGGGTAGGGCGGAATGGCTTTCGCCAGCAGATCGGGCCGGTCGCCGATCTCCTTGCGGATGTGCTTCTCCATGAAGATGCGGTGCTTCTCGTTCACTTCGTTGAGCGAGCGCTCGGGCGTCGGCCAGTCCGGGTCGCGTTGCAGGGCTGAATGCAGGCCATCGGCAAATCCCCAGAACAGCTGGAAACGATACCAGCGCAGGTAGTTCGGAATGTTGGCGAGCGCCCACTTCTTGCCGTCGCTGACGCCGAGGTGATAGTTCGGATTGGGCACCGCCCAGTGCGGCGAGCGCTGGAAAATCATCAGCCGCTCGACATCGGGCTGGATGGCGGGGCCGACCTGATGCCCGGATGCACCCGTGCCGATCAGCGCGACCCGCTTGCCGCGCCAGTCGAAGCTCTTGTCCCATTCGGCGGTGTGAAACGCCGGGCCTTTGAAACTGTCGCGGCCCGGAATATCCGGCAGGCGCGGCCGGTTGAGAATGCCGGCGGCGGATACGAGGATGCGCGCCGTGTGCGTTTCGATGCTGCCATCGGCATTGCGTGCGGTGACATGCCATTGCGCGGCGGGTTCGTCGAACGCGGCTTCGATGACCTCGGTCCTGAACGTGATATACTTTCGCAGGCTGAATTTATCGGCCACGCGCTCGAAGTATTGCCAGAGCTCGTCGCGTTTGGCGAAGAAGTGCGACCACTCGTGGTTCGGCTCGCCCGCGAACGAATAGAAATGGTTCGGTGTATCGACGCCGCAACCGGGATAGCGGTTCTCGAACCAGGTGCCGCCGACGGCTTCGTTCTTCTCCAGAATTCTGAATGGAATGCCGGCCTGCTGAAGCTGGATACCGGCGTAGATGCCCGACATGCCGGCGCCGATGATCAGCACGTCGCAGGCTTGCTTTGCCTCACGGCTTGGCTCGTCGCGCCACTTCATAGTGCGGGCATCGAGCGTGTCGAGCGTCAGGTCCTCGCGCATCATCGCGATATAGTCTTCGCTCATCGGCTCGCCGGCCGCCACCGACATCATCTCGCGCAGCAGCGCGTCGTCGGGCTCGGCTGCGAAAGGTCCGCCGCGTGAGAGAACATCATAGAGCCGGTCGCGGATCGCGCGGCGCAGTTCCTCCGGCATGAACTCCTGATAGCTCATCGGCCCGCGCAGATGCGGCCGCGCGCGCTCCAGCCATTCGCGCTCGCCGGTGAGCTGCACCAGCACGAGCATCAATGTCGCCGGATCGGCGGCGTCGAGTGCTTCGCGCAATGTGCCTGCGGTCGGGTGTTTCTCGGCGGTTAGCATCGGTTATGCTTTCGCTCTTGTTGCTGATCTAAGCTGATACTTATCATTGCCAGCTTTGGCGGAACACGCGCATCCAGTTGTCGAAAGCAATTTTGCGCAATGTCGTTTCGTCGAAGCCGCGCATCCGCAGCGACTGTATCAAGGTTTGCAGATGACTGGCATCCCTTAACGGTCGCGGCATCATCGCGCCGTCGAAGTCGGAACCGAGCGCGACGTGGTCGACTCCCATCCGCTCCACGAGATAGCCGATGTGATCAACCACCACGTCGATCGAAACGTTCGGATCGCGCTGAGCATCCGGCCGCACGTCGCTCACGCTGAAATTGAAGCCGACCACGCCGTTTGAGTCTCGAATAGCGTCGAGTTGCTTGTCGGTCAGATTGCGAGTGGAGCGGCAAATCGTGTGCGCGCAGGCGTGCGTGGCCACAATCGGCCTCGTACTGATTGCGGCGACATCCCAGAAGCCGCGCTCGTTGAGATGGGATACGTCCAGCATGATGCCGAGCCGGTTGCACGCCTTCACGAGCGCCTTGCCGGCATCCGTCAATCCGGGGCCGATGTCGGGAGAACGAGGGAAGGCGAACGGTACGCCGTAGCCGAAAACGTTGGGACGGCTCCAAACCAGTCCGAGCGAACGTAGACCATTGGAATAAAGCTGCTCCAGCCCATTCAGGTCAGCGCCGATCGCTTCGGCCCCTTCCAGATGCAGCACGATCGTGAACGCCGCATCCTGCCGTCCAGTTTCGATGTCATCCACGGTTGTCGCCCACCGGATTTTCCCTGCGGCGCGCTCAACCAGGCGGTTCAAGGCATCGAGTTGGGAATTGATGCTGAGGCGGGCGTGAGCCGGGTCGACCGGGTCCGCAAGACGTACTTCGTAACCGTCAGCGGTTCGTGTGACTTCTCGTGGCTGTGGGCGTTCCGGCCTGGCGAACAGCGCAAACAGACCGCCGACCATGCCGCCTTCCTGGGCGCGCGGCAGATCGAGATCGCCCTTCTCCGAGCGTACGAGGAAATCCCGCCCGCCCTCGATGTACTCAGCCAGATGCTGAATTGCATCGTTGTGGCCGTCGAAGATCGCAACCTTGTTGTCCTGCACAGTGTGTTCTTTCGTTTCTTGTCGCGGACAATGTCATCCTGTCCCGGAACAAGAAAGCCTGCTCAAAATAGAGAGGTGAACGCAAGTGCTGCCGGTCAGGCAACAAAAAGCCCGGACCATCACGCGAGGTGATGCGCCCGGCGGCGGTTGTTATGTCCAGCTTTACGCTTTCATGCCGGCCTTCACGGCTTCCGCCGTGATCGGCAGCGCGCGGACGCGTGCACCGACGGCGTTGAAGATGGCGTTGCCGATCGCAGGCGCCACCACCGTCACGGCAGGTTCGCCGACACCGGTCGGGCCTTCGCCGTTGGCGATCACGCTGATCGCCACCTCCGGCACCTGGCTCATCCGCAGCGGCGTGTAGCTGTCGAAGTTCGACTGTTCGATCGCGCCATCCTTCATGGTGGCCTTCTCGTAAAGCGCCAGCGACAGGCCCCACAGGGCTGCGCCTTCGACCTGGGCGCGGATGTTGTCGGGATGCACCTGCGTGCCGACATCGGTGGCGATCGTCAGCTTCTTGACGTTGACGTTACCCTTGTCGTCGACGGCGACGTGCGCGACGCACGCCGTCCAGCTTGCGGTCTTGCGCTCCTGCGAGGAGACGCAGGCGACGCCCATGCCTTCGCCCTTCGGCAGCTTTTTCGAGCCGTAGCCCGAAAGCCCCATGGCCGCGAGCAGCGTATTGCGCAGCCGTTCGGCGCCGCCGGCGTTCTCGCCCTTGCCGTCCAGCATGGCGATGCGGAACTGCGCGGGGTCCTTGCCGGCAGCGTGAGCAAGTTCGTCGACCATGCTTTCGACCGCCCAGAACGTCCAGCCCGGCGCCACCGAGCGGAGCTGGCCGGACGGCGTCGCGCTTTGTGCCATCTCGCTGAGAATGGCGCGGACGCTTTGGTTCGGCACCGTGTAGAAGTGATCGGAGCCGTTGACCGTGAAGGCGTCGAGTGCGCCTTTCTTGTCGACCGATGGGCTGAGAAACCCTGGAATGCCCCAGCGCTTCGTCGGCCACGCGCCGACCACGTCATGCTCCATGGCGACGAGCTTGCCGTCCGCATCGAGGCCGGCCTTGACCTTCTGGAAGGTCAGAGGCCGCGTGAAGTCCATCGTCATGTCGTCTTCGCGCGAGTAGATGACCTTGACCGGCTTGCCGACCGCGTTCGCGGCGACAATGGCGGGGATCATCATGTCGCCGTCGAGACGCCGGCCGAAGCCGCCGCCAAGCCACATCTGATGCATCACCACGTATTTCGGATCGACGCCAACGGCTGCGGCAGCGATCGCGCCCGTGCGGGTCGCGAACTGGTTGCCGGAATAGAGGTGCCAGATGTCACCCTTCTTCTCGGCAGTCGCATTCATCGGCTCCATCGGCGCGTGAATGTTGATGCTTGTCGTGTATTCCGCCTCGATCACCTTGGCGGCGGTGCCGAGTGCCGCGGCCGCATCGCCGTTCTTGACGAAGTAGAGACCGGAATCGTTGAGCGCCTGGATGCGCTTCGATTCCGCGAGCAGGGACTCGCTCGAGACCTTGGCGTTCGGGCCCTTGTCCCATGTCACCTTCAGCGCATCGGCGGCCTTCTTCGCCCCCTGATACGTGCTGGCGACGGCGACCACCCAGCCGGTCGTTGTGCCGGTCTTGTCGTCAACGGTCACAGCCTTGATGAAGCCCGGCACTTTCTTCGCGGCCGAGTCATCGACCGCCGTCACCTTCGCGCCGTAGCGCACGGGCGGCAGCACGAGTTTGCCGTAGACCATGCCCGGCACGAAGTTGTCGATGCCGTACTTGGCCGTGCCGTTGACCTTCGGCGGGATGTCGAGCTGCGGCACCGACTGACCGATCAGCGTGTACTGGTTCGGCGTCTTCAGCTTGATCGCCTTCAGCTCGTCCGGCGTGAAGGCCTTCTTGATCTTGCCGCTCTTGACGATCTCCGCGAACGACATCGATTTTTTCGACTTCGCATGCGTGATCTTCGAGTCGCGCACCACGAGTTCGGATGCAGGCACGCCCATGATGCCGGCAGCGGTTTCGGTGAGCGCGATGCGTCCGGCTGCGCCGGCGCGGCACATG
>JBEIPX010000500.1:0-2466 GCA_040376815.1 Bradyrhizobiaceae bacterium | reverse complement strand
TCTGCTCGCTGTTGCGGCGATGGGCGTTATCCATCCGCGCCGCATCGGTGCCCGACCGTCCATCGCGACTCTTCAGGCAGTCAGCAAACGCCTTCGTGCCCGGCTCGCCAAGACGGCGGCAGACCGCCTCGTCGTCGACGGCTTGCGACACGGTCGGCTGCGGCTCGCGTGCAAGACACCCCGCCAGCGCCGTACCGGCGAGCGTGAGGACAAACAATCGAAGCACCAGTCGCATGCAGGTTCCCGCGTCAGATAAATCGCGGGATTTAGTAGTCGCGAATTGCGGGGAATGTAAGCCCTTCGCGCTCACACCCGGCCCTTCAGCGCCTCGCCGATCTCGTCGAGCGCCTTCGGGTCCTCGATGGTGGCCGGCACCGTCCACGGATCGCCGTCGGCCATCTTCTTGATGGTGCCGCGGAGGATCTTGCCGGAGCGCGTCTTCGGCAGACGCGCCACGGCGATGGCCAGCTTGAACGCGGCAACGGGCCCGATCTTGTCGCGCACCAGCGCCACCACTTCCTTCTCGACATCGGCAACGGGGCGCGTCACGCCGGCCTTCAGCACCAGGAAGCCACAGGGCACCTCGCCCTTCAACGCATCCTTGATGCCGAGCACGGCGCATTCGGCGACATCGGGATGCGACGCCAGCACCTCTTCCATGCCGCCGGTAGAAAGCCGGTGGCCCGCGACATTGATGATGTCGTCGGTACGGCCCATCACATAGACGTAGCCGTCGTCATCCAGATAACCGGCGTCGGAGGTTTTGTAGTAGCCGGGAAATTCCGTGAGATAGGCCTCGCGGAAACGCCCGTCCTGATTCCAGAGCGTCGGCAGACAGCCCGGCGGCATCGGCAGCTTGATGACGATCGAGCCCATGGTGTTCGCAGGCAGCGGCTTCGCCGCTTCATCGACCACTTCCACCGTGTAGCCGGGCATCGCCACCGTCGGCGAGCCGTGCTTCACCGGCAGTTGCCCAAGCCCGACCGGATTACCCGCGATGCACCAGCCGGTTTCGGTCTGCCACCAGTGATCGATCACCGGCTTCTTCAATTGCTGCTCGGCCCACTCGACCGTCGGTGGATCGGCGCGTTCGCCGGCGAGAAACAGCGTGCGGAAGTTCGACAGGTCGGTCTTGCGGATGAACTCGCCGTTCGGATCGTCTTTGCGGATGGCCCGGAACGCCGTCGGCGCGGTGAACAGCGCCACTGCCTTGTGCTCGGCGATCACGCGCCAGAACGCGCCGGCGTCGGGCGTGCCGACCGGCTTGCCTTCGTAAATAATCGACGTCGCGCCGTGCAGCAGCGGGCCGTAGACGATGTAGCTGTGGCCCACCACCCAGCCGATATCCGAGCCGCACCACCACACCTCGCCCGGCTTGACGCCGTAGAGATTGTACATCGACCACTTCAGCGCGACCATGTGGCCGCCGTTGTCACGAACCACGCCTTTCGGAATGCCGGTCGTGCCGGAGGTGTAGAGAACGTAGAGCGGATCGGTCGCGAGCACCGGCACGCAGGCCGCCGACTTCTTCGCAGACATCGCTTTAGCGCGCAGCTCGGCCCAGTCGTGATCGCGGCCCGCGATCATGACGCATCGCTCCTGCGGCCGTTGCAGCACGACGCAGGCGTGCGGCTTCGCCTTCGACAGATTGATCGCCTCATCGAGCAGCGGCTTGTACTTGACGATGCGGCCCGGTTCGATGCCGCAGCTTGCGGACATGATCAGCTTCGGCGTGGCGTCATCGATGCGGGTCGCGAGCTCCTTCGCGGCGAAGCCGCCGAACACGACCGAATGCACCGCGCCGATGCGCGCGCAGGCCAGCATCGCGACCACCGCCTCGGGCACCAGCGGCATATAGATGATGACGCGGTCGCCCTTGACGACGCCGAAATCCTGCATCACCGCAGCCAGCGTCTTCACCTCGTCGAGCAGCTGCGCGTAAGTAAATTTAGTAATGCTGTTGGTGAGCGGCGAATCGTGGATCAGCGCCAGCTGATCGGCGCGGCCGGCGGCGACATGACGATCGAGCGCGTTGTAGCAGGTGTTGCAGACCGCGCCCGCGAACCATCGGCCGTAGATGCCCTGCGAGGCATCGAACACTTTCTTCGCCGGCTCGATCCAGTCGATCTCGCGCGCGGCCTCGCCCCAGAATCCCTCCGGGTCGCGCGTCGCGTATGCGTACACGTCGCGGTAGAGGCTCTTGTCTTGGATGTTCATGGCTTTTCCTGAAGCTCGTTCGTTCCGCAGCTTGTCATGGCCGGGCTTGTCCCGGCCATCCACGTCTTGTTTACGGTGATCTAGAAAGACGTGGATGCCCGCGACAAGCGCGGGCATGACGACCGTATTGTCCTCAGCACATTGTCATTGGACGCGTCATCAATTCAAGTCAGCAACATGCAGCCTTTCGGCTTATTTCTGCTGCATCGGCATCATCGCGCCGGCGCGCTCGATTTCCTCGAACAGCGT
>JBEIPX010000203.1:0-6012 GCA_040376815.1 Bradyrhizobiaceae bacterium | reverse complement strand
CGTTCCGGCGCGCGGATTGATCGTCGTGCTGCTTGCCGAGCTTGTCATGCTGGCATTGATCGCGGGCGTGGCGGGCCTCATCTGCGGGTACGTGATCGCGGCGGCGCTGCTGCCCGACGTCGCGGCAAGCCTGCGCGGGCTTTATGGCGCCGCGGTGCCGGGACAACTGGTGATCGAGCCGCAATGGTGGATCGCCGGACTTCTGATGTGCGTCGCCGGGTCGCTGGTCGCGGCCGCGGGCGCATTGGTGCGCGTGCTGCGGCTGCCGCTGCTTGCGTCGGCGCAACCGTATGCATGGCAAAGCGCGCAACGCCGCTGGCTGATGGGTCAGGCGCTGCTGGCAGCTGCCGCGCTGCTCGCCGCGTTCGCGGCGTTCTGGTTCGGCGTCAGTCTGATTGCCGCGTTCGCGGTGCTCGGCGGCGCGCTGCTGGGTGCAGCGCTCGCCTTGCCGGTGTTGCTCAACCTGTTACTGCGTGCGGGAGAGGCGCTGTCACGCGGTCCGGTCACTCGCTGGGCATGGGCGGACAGCCGCCAGCAGCTCTCAGGCCTGTCGCTGGCGCTGATGGCGTTGCTGCTGGCGCTTGCAGTCAATGTCGGCGTCGGCACCATGGTCGGCAGCTTCAACAAGACGTTCCTGCGCTGGCTCGACGGACGCCTCGCAGCGGACATCTACGTGACAGCACCAAATCCGGAGAAGGCGGCGGCGGTCGAAGTGTGGCTGCGGCAGCGGCGCGATATCGATGCGGTGCTGCCGGCCGCGCGCGCGGATATCAGGATCGGCGGCGATCCGATCGAGCTGTTCGGGCTCGCCGACCACGCGACCTATCGCGACGTGTGGCCGTTGCTCGAGACGCGGGCCAACCCCTGGGACGGCGTGCGCGACGGCCGCGCGGTGTTCGTCAGCGAGCAGCTAGGCCGGCGGCTCAATCTCAAGCTCGGCGATACGTTGCGGCTGCCGACGCCGAGCGGCGAGTGGGTGGTCACGGTCGATGCGCTCTACGCGGATTACGGCAACCCGAAAGGCCAGATCACGGTCAACACCGATCAACTGCTGCGCCGCTTTCCGGAAGCAGGCCGTACACGTTTTGCGGTACGCGCCGCATCGTCTGCGATCCCGCGCATCATGCAGGAGTTGCAATCGACATTCGCGCTGCCTCCCCGCGATCTTGCCGATCAGGCGACGGTCAAGGCCGAGTCGCGCCGCATCTTCAATCGGACTTTCGCCGTCACCTCGGCGCTCAATGCGTTCACGCTCGGCGTGGCCGGCATCGCGCTGTTCACGAGCCTTCTGACACTGAGCCAGTCGCGGCTGCCGCAGCTCGCGCCGCTGTGGGCGCTCGGGCTGACCCGCCGGCATCTCGCCGCGCTGGAATTGCTCAAGACCATGCTGCTGGCGCTGCTGACGGCGCTGCTGGCGTTGCCGCTCGGCATCGGTGTGGCCTGGTGCCTGGTCGAGGTGGTGAACGTAAAAGCGTTCGGCTGGCGTCTGCCTCTCGATGTCTTTCCCGGTCAGCTCGCGCAGCTGTTGCTGGTCGCAATTGTGGCCGCTTTCGCTGCGACGCTATTGCCGATGTTGAAGCTCGCGCGTATGCGCCCCGTCACCTTGCTGAAGATTTTTGCCGATGAGCGTTAGGTCTTGCATTGCTGTCGTTACCGCCGCGTTGCTTGCGATCGCCGCAGGCGCGCCGTCGTCGCGCGGGCAAGGCTTTTCGGGACTTGGTGCCGATCCCGGAGGCTTTGCGCCTGTGGTGCGCGGCAAGGTGCTCGCATTTCCCGCCGATCATGCTGCGCATCCGGACTTCCGTATCGAGTGGTGGTATCTGACCGCCAACCTCAAGGGCGCCGATGGCGCGAGCTACGGCGTACAATGGACCCTGTTCCGTCAGGCCGTGACACCGGGCGCGGCGGATGAGGGATGGTCGACGCAGCAGCTCTGGATGGGGCACGCCGCCGTCACCAGCGCGAGCACGCACCGTTTCGCTGAAAAGTTCGCGCGCGGTGGCGTCGGGCAGGCGGGCGTCGAAGCGGAACCGTTCGACGCGTTCATCGACGACTGGCGGATGAAAGCACCTGCGCCGGGCTCGGCTGCGCTGGCACCTCTCGAACTCACGGCGTCGGGGAAAAACTTCTCCTATCGCCTGCGGCTCGACACGACCCGGCCGCTGGTCTTGCAGGGCGAGGGTGGCTACAGCGTCAAGTCCGAGCGCGGGCAGGCGTCGTATTATTACAGCCAGCCCTATCTGAACGTGTCGGGCACGATCGTCATTGATGGAAAAAGCATTGAGGTCACCGGTCAAGGCTGGATCGATCGCGAGTGGAGCAGTCAGCCGCTCGCTTCGGATCAAACAGGCTGGGACTGGTTCTCGCTGCATCTCGACACCAACGAGAAGCTGATGCTGTTCCGCCTGCGTCATTCCGACGGGCGGCATTTCTACGCGGGCAACTGGATCGGAACCGACGGTAAATCCGAACCGATCCCGGCCAGTGCGATCACCATGACGCCGCTGGCGACGACGCAGGTCGCGGGCAAGCCCATGCCAACATCCTGGCGAATCGATATCCCCGCGCGTGGCGTCAGTTTTGAGAGTGCCCCGCTCAATCCGCAAAGCTGGATGGGCACCCGCTTCCAGTATTGGGAAGGGCCGGTCACCGTAAGAGGGTCCCATGGTGGGATCGGCTATCTGGAGATGACCGGCTACTGAGCGATTTACCGACGGATGATGGAGTTACCCATGCAGCTCGATTTAAGGGTATAAGAGTATCCGTTCGATCATTCGTTGCGCGTGTCCATGCCGCATTTTCTGTCTCGACTGTATTTCCGGCGTGTCAGGAATAACGTGCCTGACCTGAAGTTGCTGTCGGCGGCCGCGCTCGGCTGGCTTCTCGTATGGCCGGATGCGGCCATGGCGCAAGACCGTCTGTCCTCGCTCGCGGCCATGGGCATCCAGACTTTTGTCGTCGGCGTTGTCTGCTTCCTGATCGGGTTCGGCATCGCCACCGTCTCCATGCGGAGAAAGGTGCGTCCGCTCGCCGCCGATGCGACGCGCGAGGCGAGCTTGCGTCTGCTTGCCGAGCAGCGGCAACTGGAGGCGCAGGAAGACTATAAGAAGCTGTTCGAGGGGTCGGTCGACGGCATTTACGTGACGACGCCGGGCGGCGAGATTCTCAATGCCAATCCGGCGCTCGCGCGGATGATGGGTTACGACAGCGCGGAGCAACTGATCGAGGGTGTCAAGGACGTCGCCCACACGATCTATGTCGACCCGGCTGCCCGTGACGAATACGAACTGCGGATGCGGCGCGACGGCTTCGTTCGTGAATACGAGTACCAGGTGCGCCAGCGGAACGGAAACGTTCTGTGGCTGTCGGATAGCGCCGGTGTGGTGCGTGACGATATCGGCAAGCCGGTCCGCTATGAGGGCGTGGTCCGTGACATCACGCACCAGAAGGAGGTCGATGCCGCGCTCGAGGAAAGCCGCCGCCGCCTGCAGCAGGTCATCGACACGGTGCCTGCCGTCATCAACGTCAAGGACGCGCAGTTGCGCTATATCCTGATGAACCGCTACATGGCGGGAATCTTCGGCATCGAGCCGCATGAGGCGATCGGCAAGACCACGAGCGAACTGATGTCGCGTTACGGCGCGGGCAAGACTGACTCACACGATCATCGCGTGCTGGCGACCCGGAACGAGACGGGCTTCTACGAGGAAGACTATATTGACGTCCATGGCCTAACCCGCTCATGGATGGTCAACAAAGTGCCGTCGCTGACGCCGGACGGTTCGGTCGAATCGATCTTCACCGTGGCGCTCGACATTTCCGATCGCAAGCGGATCGAGCGGGACATGCGTGATGCACGTGATGCTTCGGAGGAAGCGCTGCGCAATCTGCGCGAGACGCAGAACTCGCTTATCGAGGCGGAAAAGCTCGCGGCGCTCGGCCGCCTCGTCGCCGGCGTCGCGCACGAGGTCAATAATCCGGTCGGTATCAGTCTGACCGTTGCCTCTTCGCTGGAGCGGCGCAGCCGGTTGTTTACGGACGAGATCGCGCGCGGCGAGTTGCGCCGCTCCAGCCTGAATGACTTCGTCAAGGCGTGTTCGGAAGCGGCCGATCAGCTCGTCACCAATCTCAACCGCGCGGCGGAACTGATCCAGTCGTTCAAGCAGGTCGCGGCCGACCGCAATCAGTCCGATCGCCGCTCGTTCGACATGCGCGATCTCACCGAGCAGCTGATCATGAGTTTGCGCCCCGGTATCGGCAAGAACAGCATCAAGGTGCAGATCGAGTGTGAACCGGGCTTGTCGATGACAAGCTATCCGGGTTCCTATGGGCAGGTGCTGACGAACCTGTTCGTCAATTCCATCACCCACGCATTTCCGGATCGCGCGGCCGGCGAGATCGACATCAAGGTTCGTCATGCCGGCGAAGCGCAGGTCGAACTGCTGTTCTCCGACAACGGCTGCGGCATGACGCCGGAGGTGCGCCGTCAGGCGTTCGATCCGTTCTTCACCACCCGCCGCGATCAAGGCGGCACCGGCCTCGGCTTGCACATCGTCTACAATCTCGTCACCAATCGCCTTGGCGGACGCATCAACATGCGCTCTGAAAGTGGCAAAGGCACGCATGTGCAGATCGTGCTGCCGCGAGTGGCGCCGCTGGAGCAGGCGGCAGAGTAGTTGCGTTGCGGCGCCCGGTCTGATGAGCTAGGCAACAATTCGAAACAAGCTCCAAGAACTTCACAAACAAGAACCTCATCACACGGAGAGAAACGTCATGCGCGTATTGCAGCCCGCCGAATGGCCGCGGCCTCGCGGATTTTCCCACGGCGTCGAAATCGATTCGCCGGGCCGTTGGATTGTGCTTGCGGGGCAGACCGGCAAAGCGAACGGCGAGTATGTATCTGGCATGGCGCAGCAGGTGCGCATCGCGCTCGAGAGCAACATTCGATTGCTGAAGGAGGCCGGAGCCGGTCCCGAGCATATCGTGCGCCTCGTCTGGTACATCACCGACCGAGCTGCCTATGAGGCGGCTGGAGCCGATATCGGCGCGGCCTGGAAGGATACGCTCGGCCGGAATTTTCCACCGTCGACCTTGCTCTACATTTCCGGCCTCGTCGATACGCGCGCGCTGGTGGAGATCGAGGTGACCGCGTTCGTGCCGAAGGGCTGATGCGGAGGTGTTTGGGAAAATCGGCATAGACTCGCGCGAAGGCATCCATCGCCGATGAGCATCAGCTCCGTTCCGATGATCGATGCCGCGACGGTCGCGCGGCTGCTCGACTATCCCAGTCTCGTCGAAGCCCTGCGTCATGCGTTCGTCAATCCGCCGATCGTGCCGCAGCGGCACAACATCGCCTTTCCGCAAACACCGACGTCGCACGCGGGCTCACTGCTCGTCATGCCGGCGATCCAGCCCGGCCGTCTCATCGCGGTGAAGCTCGTCACCCTTCATCCGGGCCACGCCGGCCGCAAGGGAGGTGCGCTGCGCTCGACCTATCTCGCGCTCGATGCGGCGAGCGGCGACGTGCGCGGCATGATCGATGGTCATGCGCTGACAGTGCGGCGGACGGCGGCGACCTCGGTGCTGGCAGCGATGCAACTGGCACGGCCCGATCCGGACGTGCTGCTGATGGCTGGCAGCGGCGAGATCGCCCATGCGCTGGTGGATGCGTATGCCGAGTTGATCAAGCCGCGGCTCATCCGGATATGGAGCCGCCGTGCGGAGCAGGCGCGCCGTTTCGCCGATGAGCTGGCGGCCCGCGGCATTGCCGCCGAGCCGGTTACCGATCTGGATAAGGCTGTACCTGAAGCCGATATCGTTTCCACGGCGACGCTGTCGCAGGCGCCGTTGTTTGCAGGTCGCAGCGTGCGCGAAGGAACTCATGTCGATCTTGTCGGTGCTTTCCGGCCCGAGATGCGCGAAAGCGACGACGACCTGATCGCTCGCGCCCGCGTGGTGGTCGACATCGAAACGACCTTGAAGGAGGCCGGCGATATCATTTCGCCGCTGGCT
>JBEIPX010000541.1:0-2081 GCA_040376815.1 Bradyrhizobiaceae bacterium | reverse complement strand
TGACCTCCCATGCCGCGCTCCTTACAAAATCGCGAGAAATACGCCGTCTTCAATAAGGATACCGCTCGCCGGAGCGGGCTCGGGAGGTTCAAAAATGCGTGACGTGTTCATTTGTGATGCCGTGCGGACGCCGATCGGCCGCTTCGGCGGTTCGCTTGCCAAGGTGCGCGCCGACGATCTCGCCGCCGTGCCGATCAAGGCGCTGATGGCGAAACATCCCAATCTCGACTGGGCCGCGCTAGACGAGGTTTACTTCGGCTGCGCCAACCAGGCGGGCGAAGACAACCGCAACGTCGCGCGCATGGCGGTGCTGCTTGCAGGCCTGCCGGACTCGGTTCCTGGCCAGACGCTGAACCGTCTTTGCGCATCGGGCCTTGATGCGGTCGGTGCGGCAGGCCGCGCGATCCGCGCCGGCGAAATCGATTTCGCGATCGCGGGTGGCGTCGAGTCGATGACGCGCGCGCCGTTCGTGATGGGCAAGGCGCCGGAAGCGTTCTCGCGCTCGGCCGACATCTTCGACACCACCATCGGCTGGCGCTTCATCAATCCGCTGATGAAGCAGCAGTACGGCGTCGACGCGATGCCGGAAACCGGCGAGAACGTCGCCGAGGAATTCCAGATTTCGCGCGCCGATCAGGACGCGATGGCGATCCGCTCGCAGCAGCGCGCGGGCAAGGCGATCGCCGCCGGTTACTTCGCCGAAGAAATCGTGCCGGTCACGATCCCGGGCGGCAAGGCCGGACCGGTCGTCGTCGATAAGGATGAACATCCGCGCCCGGAGACGACGCTCGAGGGCCTCACCAAGCTGAAGCCGATCGTGCGCAATCCGGGCACCGTCACCGCGGGCAACGCGTCCGGCGTCAACGACGGCGCCGCAGCCATGATCCTCGCCTCGGAAGCCGCGGTGAAGAAACACGGGCTCACCCCGCGCGCCCGCATCCTCGGGCTGGCTTCGGCTGCCGTGCCGCCGCGCATCATGGGCATCGGCCCGGTTCCGGCGACCAAGAAGCTGATGGAGCGCCTCGGCCTCAAGATCAGCCAGTTCGACCTGATCGAGCTCAACGAAGCCTTTGCCAGCCAGGGCATCGCTGTTCTGCGCCAGCTCGGCGTCAAGGACGACGCGGACTTCGTCAACCCGCACGGCGGCGCGATCGCGCTCGGCCACCCGCTCGGCATGAGCGGCGCCCGCTTGGCACTGACGGCCGTCCACGGTATGGAGAAGCGGGGCGGAAAGCTTGCCTTGGCAACTATGTGTGTTGGCGTGGGCCAGGGCGTTGCTGCCGCCATCGAGAAGCTGAACTGAGGAACTTCGCCTAGCCGTCATTGCGAGCGGAGCGAAGCAATCCAGTTCGGCGCAACGTGGATTGCTTCGTCGCTTGCGCTCCTCGCAATGACGAAGTTCGTCGGCAGGAGCTAGCCATGACCCTGGTCTATCCGCGCGAGAGCAATACGATCCATGCGCCCCGGCCGTTTCCGGGATATCGCTCCACCGTCAAGCGTTCGCCGCAAAAGCCGCTGGTGATCATGCGGCACACGCTCTCCGAGCTGACCGGGCCGGTCTACGGCCACGAGACGGTGCGCGAGAACGATCACGATCTCACCATCCAGCATCAGGGCGAGCCGCTCGGCGAGCGCATCATCGTCCATGGTCACGTCAAGGATGAGGACGGGCGCGGCGTCGCCAATACGCTCGTCGAGGTGTGGCAGGCCAATGCCTGCGGCCGCTACATCCATGCGGTCGATCAGCATCCGGCGCCGCTCGATCCGAACTTCACCGGCACGGGGCGTTGCAAGACCGACGACAAGGGCTACTTCCGCTTCGTCACCATCAAGCCCGGTGCGTATCCCTGGGGTAACCACCCCAACGCGTGGCGGCCGGCGCACATCCATTTCTCGGTGTTCGGCCATTCGTTCATCTCGCGTCTGGTGACGCAGATGTATTTCCCCGGCGATCCGCTGTTTGCATTCGATCCGATCTACAACTCGATTCCGGACGAGCGCGTGCGGGCGCGCATGGTGTCGAGCTTCGATCTCGACAACACCAAGCCCGACTGGGCGCTGTGCTACCGCTTCGACATCGT
>JBEIPX010000461.1:0-2827 GCA_040376815.1 Bradyrhizobiaceae bacterium | reverse complement strand
TGCTGACGCTCGGCGCACTGGCTGAACTCGAAGCCGCGTTCGGTGCCACCGACCTGCCAATGCTGGCGGAACGCTTCAGCAGCGGCCGGTTGTCGGCGCGCGATCTGGTGCGGATCATCGCCGCCGGTTTGCGTGGCGCTGGTGAAGCCGTGACCGACGAGGACGTGGCGGCGATGGCTGTCGACGGTGGCGCCGCCGGCTATGTCCGTGTCGCGGCTGCGCTGATCGCAGCGACGTTCGGAGACGACAGCTGATGGAACCGTTCCCTCTGGTTCCTTTTCCCTGGACCGACGCGATGCGCTTCGGCTTCGGCGTCCTGAAGTTGTCACCGCAAGCCTTCTGGTCGATGACGCCGCGTGAACTGGCGCACGCCATCCATGCAGCGCGCGGGCATGCGCCGGAGCCGATCGCGCGCGCGGCCATGAGCGATCTGATGATGCGCTATCCGGACAAAAGGAGTTGAGCCATGGCAAATGAAAGTCTGGATGTTGAGCGCGAAGGCGAGGGCGCCGATCGCGTCGTTCAGAAGCTGCTGTCATCGACGCGCGAACTGACACGCGGCGCCGGCGGCTTTGCCTCGGTGATGACGCAGGCGTTCAAAAGCTCGATCGCAGACGGCAAGCAGTTCGACGACGTACTCAAATCGCTGGCGCTGAAAGTATCAAACGCCACCGCGGCAAACGCGCTGAAACCGCTCGGAAACATCTTCTCGTCGGGTGCTGGCGGATTGCCCGCCGCATTCGGGCAGCTTCTCGGCGGTATCAAGCCGTTTGCGTCGGGCGGCGTCATCGGTTCGCCGACGTACTTTCCGCTGCCGTCCGGCGGAACGGGACTCGCCGGCGAAGCAGGACCGGAGGCGATCATGCCGCTGCGGCGGGGACCGGACGGGCGGCTCGGCGTTGCGGCGAGCGGGGGTGGCG
This sequence comes from Bradyrhizobiaceae bacterium, assembly GCA_040376815.1. Lineage (GTDB taxonomy): Bacteria > Pseudomonadota > Alphaproteobacteria > Rhizobiales > Xanthobacteraceae > SG-bin9. The sequence goes on along the minus strand of JBEIPX010000461.1, from coordinate 1,907 downwards.
GCAACAGAATCGTCGTCAACATCGCGACGCCGGATGCGGACAGCTTTCGCCGCTCGGACTCCTATGTCGCGGGCCAGATCGCGCGCGCGGTGGCGCGGGGGCAGCGGAGTCTCTGAACATACACCAGCCGTAAAAGTCACTGTCATTGCGAGGCAATTGGGCCGAAGCGATCCAGCACCACAATGGAAGACTGGATTGCTTCGTCGCTGCCGCTCCTCGCAATGACAACCATTTTGGTTCATGCGGATTGACAATAGATGCCCGCTGCATTCCATGAAATCCTGTTTCCGCTCGACATCGCGCTGAAAAGCGCGGGCGGGCCTGAGCGGCGCACCGAGATCGTCACCTTCGGTTCAGGCCGCGAGGAGCGCAACGCGCGCTGGGCGCATTCGCGCCGCCGCTTCGACGCGGGCTATGGCGTGAAGACGCTCGATGCGTTGCAGACGGTCGTCGCCTTCTTCGAGGAACGGCGCGGGCAGTTGCACGGCTTTCGCTGGCGCGACCGGCTCGATCATGCGTCGGCGCTTCCCGCCGTGGCAGTGACGCCGTTCGATCAGACGATCGGCACTGGCGACGGAAGCCGCACGCAGTTCCAGCTCATCAAGTCGTACGGCGGCGTTCATGCCGTCTATGCCCGGCCGATCGCGAAGCCGGTTGTGGGCTCCGTGCGCGTGGCCGTCGGTGGCGCAGAGAAAGTGAACGGCGTGGATTTCACCTGCGATCCCACAACGGGCATCGTTGCGTTTCTTTCGGGGCATGCACCTGGCGCAGGTGCGAGCGTGACGGCGGGATTTCAGTTCGACGTGCCGGTACGGTTCGACACGGACTATCTCGAGGTCGATCTCTCCGCGTTCGAAGCCGGGGCCATTCCGAAGATTCCGCTGGTGGAGATCCGGCCATGAGGTCCATTCCATCGGTGTTGCAAACAAAACTCGATGCGGGGGTGACGACGCTGGCGCACTGCTGGAAGATCATCCGGCGCGACGGTGCGGTGCTCGGTTTCACCGATCACGACAACGATCTTTCCTTCGGCAGCGTCACCTATCGCGCCGGGACGGGGTTCAGCGGATCGGAGGCGACGAGCCGCTTCGATCTGTCCGCAGGCGGCAGCGAGATTGCCGGTGCGTTCGACGATGATGCGCTGAACGAGCACGACCTCGCGGGCGGCCGCTACGATGCGGCTGCGATCGAGACCTGGCTGGTGGACTGGAGCGATGTGTCGCTGCGGCTGCTCACGGCGCGGGGAACGCTGGGCGAGGTGAAGCGGGAGGGGCACGCGTTCACCGCCGAGTTGCGCGGCCTTGCCGATGTGCTCGCGCAGGATAGCGGGCGTCTCTACACCGGAAAGTGCGGCGCCGATCTCGGCGACCTGCGCTGCAAGTTCAATCTCGGCACGGTTGGCTTTCACGGCGCGGGCGTAGTGACTGCACTTGCCGGAACGTCGATCGTCTTCGTCTCGGGGCTCGATGCGTTTGCGGAGGGTCTGTTTGCAAGCGGCCGTTTGAGCTGGACCAGCGGCGGCAATGCCGGTCTCGCGATGGAGATCAAGGATCATCGCCTGATCGATCACGGCGTGCGGTTGTCGCTGTGGCAGGCGATGCCCGAGCCGATCGCCGAGGGCGACGGCTTCACGGTCACGGCCGGATGCGACAAGCAGTTCACCACATGCCGTGACGTGTTCGGCAATAGCGCCAACTTCCGCGGCTTCCCGCATATCCCGGGCAACGACTTCGTCATCAGCTATCCGATTTCCGGCACACCCGGCAACGATGGCGGGTCGATGCAAGTCGAGGGCGTTTGACAGTCGTCATTGCGAGCAAAGCGAAGCAATCCACGATCGCATCCTGAGCTGGATTGCTTCGTCGCGAGAGCGCTCCTCGCAATGACTGATGCTGGCTGAACAGTGG
>JBEIPX010000264.1:0-4988 GCA_040376815.1 Bradyrhizobiaceae bacterium | reverse complement strand
GGCCGAGCGAGGTACCGCCATCGCCCATCAGGTGCATGGCGCCATCGGCTTCACCTCCGAGCACGTGCTGCATCGTCTGACGTTGCGCGCGCTCGCCTGGCGCGACGATTTCGGCAACGAGAGCCACTGGGCAGTCGAACTCGGCAAGATGGTCTGCGCCCGCGGCGCCGACGATCTGTGGCCCCTGGTCGCCTCGCGCTGAAGCATGATCCCGAAAAGTGGGAACCGGTTTTCGGACCAGATCATGCTAGATCATACGGAAAGAAGAACGCAATGACCGCCGCCCTTCGTTTCGATCCGATCCGCCTGCCGCCCGAGTGCGAGGAGCTGCGCAAGGAAGTGCGCGCCTTCCTCGCCGAGGAAATCTCGCGCGGCAGCTTCGATCCGCACCATCCGCACAGCGAAGAGAACGACAACCGCGAATTCGCCAAACGCGTCGGCGAACGCGGCTGGCTCGGCATCACCTGGCCGAAGAAATACGGCGGACACGAGCGGTCGTATCTCGAACGTTACGTCGTCACCGAGGAGCTGCGCGTTGCGAATGCGCCGACGCGGCGGTTCTTCGTCGCCGACCGCCAGAGCGGCCCGGTGTTGCTGAAGTACGCGCCCGAGCGGATCAAGATGGATATTCTGCCGCGCATCTGCCGCGGCGAAGTCTGCTTCTCGATCGGCATGAGCGAACCGGGCTCAGGCTCCGATCTGTTCGCGGCGAAGACGAAAGCCACCAAGACCGACGGCGGCTATCTTATCAACGGCACCAAGATCTGGACCACCTCGGCGCACATCGCCGACTACATGATCGCCGTGTTCCGCACCTCGCCGCCGACAAAGGAAAATCGCCGGCACGGCCTGACACAGTTCCTCGTCGATATGAAGACGCCAGGCATCAAGGTCAACCCGATCAACCAGATGAGCGGGCAGAAGGAATTCAACGAGGTCGTCTTCGAAAACGCCTTCATGCCCGACGATCACGTGCTCGGCGAGATCGACGGCGCGTGGAAGCAGGCGACCAGCGAACTCGCCTACGAGCGCTCGGGCCCCGAGCGTTTCCTCGAAACGTACTACGTGCTGACCGAGCTCGTGCGCTCGATCGGCCCGAACCCGGATACGCGCGCGGCGGAAGGCATCGGCCGTCTCGTCGCGCAACTGCATACCATGCGCCGCATGTCGGTGTCGGTCGCGGGCATGCTCTCCGCCGGCAAGGAACCGGTGGTGGAAGCTGCAATCGTCAAGGACATCGGTACGCTTTGGGAACAGGCGCTGCCGCAGCGCGTGCGCGATCTCGCTGCCTTCGTCGATCCGGAATCGACCAATCATCCCGCGCTCAGCGAACAGCTTGCGTTCGCGACCAGGATCGCACCGAAACTCACCATTCAGGGCGGCACCACCGAAGTCCTGCGCGGCATTATCGCGCGCGGCCTAGGACTGCGCTAACGCAACAGAACAACAACAGGACAGATCATGGCCACCTACAAGGATATCGGCGTCGAGACCAAGGGCAACATCGGCATCATCGAAATCCGCAAACCGCCGCTGAACTTCTTCGACGCGCTGCTGATCAAGCAGATTGCCGACGCACTCGACGAATTCGACGCCAATGTCGAGGTCCGCGCCACCGTGCTGTGCGCGCAGGGCAAGGCGTTCTGTGCCGGTGCCGACTTCAAGGATCCGAACCGGAAGGAAACCGTCGCGAAGCCGGACGGCAAGGGTGACCCTGCCGATAACCTCGGCTCGATCAGCCATCTCTATATCGAAGCCGTGCGCATCTATCGCGCAAAGAAACCGATCGTCGCGGCCGTGCATGGTGCCGCCATCGGCGGCGGTCTCGGCCTCGCGGTGTCAGCGGATTTCCGCGTCGCCTGTCCGGAAGCGCGCTTCGCCGCGAACTTCACCAAGCTCGGCTTCCATCCGGGCTTCGGCCTCACGGTGGCGCTGCCCGAACTGATCGGCAAGAACAACGCCGAACTGATGTTCTACACCAGCCGCCGCGTTACCGGCGAGGAGGCCTACAAGATGGGCCTCGCCAACGTGCTGGTGCCGCAGGATCAGGTGCGCGCCGAGGCGATCAAGCTCGCCGAGGAAATCGCCGAGTGCTCACCGCTTGGTCTCGTCTCGACGCGTGCGACGATGCGCGCCGGTCTCGCCGACCGCATCCACAAGGCGACAGAGCATGAGCTGAAGGAGCAGACCTGGCTCCGCTCGACCGAAGACTTCAAGGAAGGCGTCAAGGCGACCGAAGAGCGCCGTGCTGCGAATTTCAAGGGGCGGTAGGTCTCTCCGTCATTGCGAGCGAAGCGAAGCAATCCAGAGCAGACGCAAGGCGTGGATTGCTTCGTCGCTGTCGCTCCTCGCAATGACGAGGGCGAGATGAGACCGTGCGTCATTTTCAGTCGTCATCACCGGGCTTGACCCGGTGATCCATCTTCAAAAAACACATTCCGGAAAAAGATGGATTGCCGGGTCAAGCCCGGCAATGACGATCAGGCGTACTGGATCGCTTCGCTCGCAATGACCGGTAAAAAACCTATTTGCTGACTGGTACCACCAGCGCGTCGACGATCGTCACACCCTCGCCAGCCGGATGCACCAGTACCGGATTGATCTCGATCTCGGCGATCGACGCCGTGTTCGCCGCCGCGACCCGCGAGAGCTTCGCCATCAGTCGCGTCAGCATGGCGACATCCGCTTTCGGCGCGCCGCGGAAACCTTTCAGCAGAACCGACGCTTTCAGCTGATCGAGCATCGCGGCGGCCTCCGACTCGCTCACCGGCGCGGGCCGATAGATCACGTCCTTGAACAACTCGGTGGTGACCCCGCCGAGACCCGCCATGATCATCGGACCGAAGGTCGCGTCCGTCATGGTGCCAACGATCATCTCAACGCCCTTCTTCGCCATCGGGCTGACCAGCACGCCCTGTATCGCGGCATTCGGACGATGCTGTCTGGCGCCGGCGATAAGCGCATCGTAGGCGGCCAGCGCTGCTCCCTGATTGGCGATGCCGACCTTGACGCCTCCAACTTCGCTCTTGTGCGGGATATCGGCGGATTGAATTTTCATCACCAGCGGAAAGCCAACCTTCGCGATGGCCGCATCAAGCACGCTGCGATCGGTGACCAGGATTTCTTCCGGCACGGTGATGCCGGCCGCACGTAGCAATACCTTGCTGTCATACTCTGACAGCGTCTTCTCAATCAGATGCTTTGACAGATCGGCAACTGTTGTTGGCGCAGCCGGCGAAGCCAGCTTGAACGTCGCGTGCTTGCCGAGCGCCTGGAGCGCTGCGCCGACATGCGTCAGGTTCGACAGAATGACGACGCCCGACTGCGCCAATCCAGTGCGGGCAAAATTCGACGGCAGCGTGTAGGACCAGAACACAAACGGCTTGGCCTGCCGGTCGATCAGTGGCTTGAGTTCGTCCGTCTTGAACGGCGTGCGGGTCTCGCTCGCCATCGAGATAATGACGAGAACCGCATCGACCTCGCTGGACTTCTCCAGAAGTTCCATCGTCTTCTGCAAACCGCCCGAATGAACGGCCTGCGCCGTGATGTCGACCGGATTGCGCGGCGAACCATAGGACGGGATCAGGCCGCGGATCGTCTGCTGCAAGCCCTCCGACAACTCCGGCACGCTCATGCCGTTGAGCGCAATCGTATCCGCGCCCCAGATGCCGGCGCCACCCGAAACGGTAACGACCGCGACGCGGTCGCCCCGAGGCAGTGGCGAGGTGGTCAACACCGCGGCAATCGCAACGGCTTCGTCGAGGTCGTTCGAGACGATGAACCCGTACTTGGCGAACACCGCATCGTAAGCTGCGCTCCAGCCGGCCATGCTCGCGGTATGGGACGCCGCCGCGCGCTCGCCCGCACCGGAGCGGCCGACCTTGGTGACGATGATCGGCTTGCCGATCTCCGCCGCACGCCCGGCCGCGGCGAGAAATTTGTCTGTATCGCGGATGCCCTCGATGAACAGCAGGATCACGTCCGTGTTCGGATCCCGCACCATGTAGTCGAGAAACTCGCCGGCGCCGAGATCGGCCTCGTTGCCGGTCGAGATAACGCAACTCAGCGCCACACCGAGTGCGCGGGCGCGGTTGTAGATCGCAAAACCGATGCCGCCGCTCTGTGCGACAATGCCGATGCGGCGGCGGCTGGCGATCAGGCGCGGTGAATCCGGTCGCACATCGACAGTCGGGCTGAACGTCGCCGCGATGTTCGCAGGCTCGTTGTAGAAACCCTCCGCGTTGGGACCGGAGATGCGCATGCCGGTGCGTTTGGCGATGCGCGCGATCTCATCCTGCATGCCTGTGGCTTCACCGCCCTCCTCGGCAAAGCCCGAGGAAATGATGATCGCATTCTTCACACCGACGGCAGCGCACTCTTCCAGCGCGCCGGTCACGAACTTTGCGGGGATAATAACGATCGCAAGATCGATCGGCTGACCGATCGCAGCGACGTTCGGATGGCAGGTCAGTCCGTTGATATCGCCGTAGTTCGGATTGACGGGATAGATCGCGCCGGGAAATTCGTTCTTGCGCAGGAACGCCAACAGCAGGCCGGGAATCTTGTGCGGCTCGCGCGAGGCGCCGATGATGGCGATACTCTTCGGTGCAAAAAACGTGTCGAGCGGATGCTGGCTTGTCGCGAACTTCGGCATGGCGTCCACTAGAACAGACCTCTCAGGTTCTCGTCATGGCCGGGCTTAGCCGTTCGAAGAACGGCGTCGGTTCGCTCGCCTATGTCCCGGCCATCCGTCTTACTTTCAATCCAAGGCGTGGATGCCCGGGACATAGGCGTTCTTTGAACGGCTATGGCCAGGCATGACAACTCTGAATTATGTCGTCAGTTCGAAGTCGACGCCGCTTAGCGCAAACATGTTGCCCTTCACCGGCAATCCCTTCGCCCTCGCCCGGCTCAGGATCGCATCGGGATCGGTGACCTTGAACGTCAATCCGCTCATCAGGTCGGCCGGACCTTTGACGAAGCGGATC
>JBEIPX010000041.1:0-12391 GCA_040376815.1 Bradyrhizobiaceae bacterium | reverse complement strand
CGAGCTGCTTCTCGTGCTGCCTCAACTCACGCCGCAACAGGCGAAACCGCCTGCGGCCGCTGCCAGCACCGGCGGCGGTGTTTTTGATCGGCTGCAGGAGAGTGCCGCGAAACTCGTGCGTGTCGAACGTGTCGATGCGGCGAGCTCAAGTCAGCCCTTGCCGGTCACGGCAGCCATTGCTACTGCGGCGCGCGCGAACGATGTGGCGGCCGCGCGCCGCGCTTTGACGGAACTGCCGGCCGTGCAGCGCGCGCCGGCGCAAGCCTGGCTCGACAAGGTGGCGGCCCGCGATGCGGCGCGGGAGACGGCGCGTCAATTCGCTGCGAGCGCGCTTTCAGCGCTCGGCAAACCGGCGCAATAGGTTGTCAATGATCCGCGTCATTATCTTTCTAGTCGTGATTGCTGCGGCGGCGCTGGGCGCTGCATGGGTCGCCGACCAGTCCGGCACCGTGAACCTCGTCTGGCGCGACTGGCGAATCGAGACGACGCTGCCGGTGTTCGCCGCCGTTCTCGGTCTCGTCTTCGCCGTCGCCGCACTCGTCTGGGCCATCGTGCGTGGCATCTGGCGCACCCCGGAGCGGCTGCGGCGTGCGCAGCGCGAGCGGCGGCTTGCGCGCGGCCGTCAGGCGGTGACGGATGGATTGCTCGCGATCGGCCATGGCGATTCGAACGCCGCGCGGCGACATGCGCAAACGGCGCGCCGCATTGCTACGCACGATCCGCTCTCGCTTCTCCTCGATGCGCAATCGGCTCAGCTCGGTGGCGATCGCGTGGGCGCGGAGCGTGCGTTCCGCGCCATGGCGGAACGCAGCGACACACGGCTGCTCGGCCTGCGCGGCCTGTTCATCGAGGCGCAGCGCAATGACGACCCGTTCACGGCGGTTGCGATTGCCGAAGAGGCGCTGAAGCTCGCGCCGGCGTCGCCATGGGCGTCGCATGCGGTGCTCGGCTTCCGCTGCGCCCGCAGCGACTGGCGCGGGGCGCTCGATACGCTCGACAAGAATGCCGCCGCCGGACTGATCGACCGCGCCACGCATCGCCGCCAGCGCGGTGTGCTGATGACCGCGCAGGCGCTCGATCTGGAAACGTCCGATCGCGACGCCGCGCGCGACATGGCCGCCGAAGCAGTGAAGCTTGCGCCGACGCTCGTGCCTGCTGCCGTACTTGCGGCGAAATTTCAAAGCGAGCAGCATCAGGTGCGCCGCGCCATGAAGTTGATTGAAGCGGCGTGGCTTGCCAATCCGCATCCCGATCTCGCCGATGCGTATGCGCACGTGCGGCTGGGCGACTCAGCACGGCAGCGCCTCGTGCGCGTGGAAACGCTGGCGCAGAAAATGCCGGGCCATATCGAAGGCGCGCTGGCGATCGCGCGGGCTGCGCTGGACGCCAGCGAGTTTGCTCGTGCGCGTGAGGCGCTGGCACCGCTTCTCGCTGCGCCGACGCAACGTGTCGCGATGCTGATGGCGGAGATCGAGCGCACCGAACATGGCGACGGTGGCAAGGCGCGCGGCTGGATGCTGCGAGCGGTGCGCGCGCTGCCGGACGCTGTGTGGACGGCGGACGGCTATGTGTCCGATCGCTGGCGGCCGGTGTCGCCGGTGACGGGGCGGCTCGATGCGTTTCAGTGGCTGACGCCGCTCGCCGCATTGCCGTCCAGTATGCCGGTCGATGCCGAGATCGAGCCTGCGGCGGATCCGATGATCGCGCCACCGAAGCCAACCGAGATCGAGGTGGCTCAAGACGAAACGATTAGCGACAAGCCGGTGCAGGACAACGCGCCGAAAGCCGCGGCTGGAGACGCGCCCGAGCCTGCGGCGGTTGCGCCGCCGCCCCCGGAACTTCCTCCCGCGGCGCCGCCGCCGATTTTCCGCGCGCGCCTGGATGCGAAACCGGCCGCGCCGATCCCGGCGGTGATTCCCATTGTCCGTGCGCCGGACGATCCGGGAATTGCCGAGGAAGCGCCGGACGAGGAATTCGCCGAACAGCCGCATCAGCCGCGCCAGCAGACGGGCGGATGGCGCGGGTTCCTCGCGCGCTGGAGCGCGTGAGCGGATTTCCAGCCTGTTTTCAAGGCAGTGCGGATTGGCCGGAGCTTGTTTCCGGGCCGGTTCTTGCCAAGCGGCGCGCTGCCCGATATCAGGAGCGCCGAAAGCGGGAAATTTCCCGTTTTGGTATAGTATCAGGTACGGCTGCGTCGTTGCCGTACCTGGTCAGGTTCGCCGCAATAGCTCAGTTGGTAGAGCACGTCATTCGTAATGACGGGGTCACAGGTTCGAGTCCTGTTTGCGGCACCACCCTGCTAAACCGTTCTCCATTCACGTATTGCAGTTCGTAGTCAGCTCAACGGACTTTCATGCAGAGTTCGGCAAGATCGGTGTCGAAGCCACGGACAAGGATTCTCGGAGAGCGCTTTTTATATGGCTCGCTGGTCTTGGCGAAGGCGTAGAGCGCTTCCTGCGCCGCCTCCGTCAGCGCGATATAGCGGTCGAGGTGCGGCGATTTCGCATCTTCCTTGAACTTGCTCAGCTGCTCGAGAACCTCATCGGTCGGATCAGCGCTTTCGTAGAGCTTATTATCGCGACTGTACGGCGCCGGGAACGGCCGCGCGAACGTGATCCTTTGGACAACAGTATAGAGCTCCAAAATTTCGACCACAAAGCCGGCGGCGGTAGCGGCGTTCATGGGAGCGGCCAGCGCCGTGTATTGCTGGACCAACGGATTGCTCTTGAGCTGCTCGCGCTCGTCGACCGCGGCGGCGCCGATCTTCGCGGTCAGCGCTCTACGGAACGCCGCGCGATCGATGGTCGCGGCGGTGAGCTCCACGATCTGGGTGCCGCGCCGCTGCAGGATCGCCACGACGCGCGTCTCCAACGGGACCTGCAGAGCGTTCGCCTGCGGGCACGAGGGCGCGGCGCTCGCCCGGATGGCCTCAACGATGTGGCCGGTAAGTAATTTGCCGTAGGGCTCGGCGAATGCGGCCTTTACCAGATCGGCGGCAGGATATTCGATGAATTCCAGCGGCAGCACCTGGGCGGTGGCGGATTGGATGCCGGTGAGACCGATCGCGGCGGCGAGAAAAAACCCGCGGACAAATTTTCGCATCGTCCCCTCGTTGCTTGTCTCGTGCGGCTGACCGGCCCCATACTACATAATCTCCCGGCTTTCTCTCGGTACACAAAACTGGCATACATCTCGCGGACCAGCGCGAATTTAGCCCGGTTTTCAAGGTTTCTGCTCAACAGGTTTCGTTTCCTGTTTGCGGCACCGCTCGCCTCGCGGCGTTCCATTACCTTTTCCGCCATGCTTGAGTCCGGACGATCCAGGCTCGCTTGATCGCTTGCGCGCAAATCGCGCGCGACGGTGCATCGTATCTGTTCACCGGCGAACTTGACTGCGCACCGTTTGCGCCCATCTCATGGTGCTCACAACTTGCCCTCTTAGTCTTTCAGCCGGGCGCGGAGATGGTCGCGATGACCCTGAAGATGCAATGGAAGGTGCCGCAGAGCGCGCAGCCGCGAGCACAGGATTTCGGCTTCGATCTCGACCGCACCCTGGCGTCGGTCGTCGGCGTTCATTCGATCATTCCCAACGATGCGTTCACCGCGCAGACGCTCGGCACCGAGCGCGCCGGCAACGGCGTGCTGATCGATCGCGGTCTCGTTCTCACCATCGGCTATCTGATCACCGAAGCGCAGACGTCGTGGCTGCATTACGGCGACGGCAAGGTGATCGAAGGCTACCCGCTCGGCTTCGATCCGGAATCCGGATTCGGGCTGGTGCAGGCGCTGGGCTCGATCGATCTCGATCCGATCGACATCGGTACGTCGAGCGCGGTTGCGACAGGCGATCATGTGATCGTCGGCGGTCTCGGCGGCCGCGCCGGCGCGGTCGCGGCTGAAGTCGTCGCGAGACGCGAGTTCGCAGGCTACTGGGAGTACCTGCTCGACGAGGCGATCTTCACCACGCCGTCGCATCCGAACTGGGGCGGCACCGCGCTGATCTCCGATCGCGGCGATCTCGTCGGTATCGGGTCGCTGCAACTCGAAACTGACCAGCAGGGCGCGGCGAAGCATCTGAACATGATCGTGCCGATTGATTTGCTGAAACCCGTACTCGAAGACCTGCGCAAGTACGGCAAGATCAACAAGCCGGCGCGCCCGTGGCTCGGCATGTTCGCGAGCGAGATCGACAACGCTGTCGTCGCGATCGGCTTCGCGCCGGACGGCCCGGCGATGCGCGGCAAGCTGATGGTCGGGGATACGATCGTCGCAGTCGATGGAGAACAGGTCGCCAGCCAGGCCGATTTTTATCGGAAGGTCTGGAGCCTCGGCAGCGCGGGCGTCGAAGTCCCGCTGACCTTGCGCCGAGAACGGCGTGAGGTCGATGTGGTGCTCACCTCGGCTGATCGCGCGTCGTTCCTGAAACAGCCGCGCATGCACTGACACGAGGCACGCGGGCGGCCGGTTCCCGCGTGTTTCAATTCTCGACGATGTCGTCCTTCGCCGATGACGATGGCGGGCGATTCGCCTGCACCCGGTCGATCACGGCGCGCAGTGTGTACTTCGGATCGTGATCGTCACCGCGCATCAGATCCTTGTTGATAAAACGCCCCTCGACGGAGATCGATTTGAGCGACGTAATGATCTGCTTGACACCAGCGGGGTCGCCAAATGGCAGCAGCAGCCGCTCGTACATCACCTCGCCGCCCGCCGTGTCGAGAACAGAGAACTCCGAGTAGACCGGCAGCTGCCGTGCGACACAGGTGTCGTAGATTGGTCCGGAATAGCGCCAGATGTTCGGGCTCAGCGTGTCTTGCAGGTCGCGTTGCTTGGCAAGAAATCCAAATGAGTCCACGAGCCGCGCACCTGCACGGGTCGTGCGGTAGCGTTTCTCGCCGTCACGATCGATGACATCGAAGTAAGCGAGGTCGGGCGCTTCGTCGTCCATGCGGTTCGGGTTGAAGTCGCCGATCGCGGGAAGCGTGTTGTGGGCCGCAAACAGACGCAGCCAAGCGTTCACGAAGTCGCGCTGCCGTATCGATTTGATGACGGACGGACCTGCACTTTCAAAACTTGCCACTGACGTCACGGCGAGCCTCGGTGCGAAATTCAGCGGAGCATACAACGTTTGCGTGTATGTGCCGCTGAAGAATATGCGTCGCGAGCGGCTTTTCCAGGTTGCGCGACCGGCTTGTTCGGAGCGAATCGGATGCTCTGCATTCCATGTCGCGGCATGTTTCCGTGCGCGAATTTCTTTCAAAAATCCATTTCAGGTTGTGGGATGTGCCGAGGATAAGACGCCGCTCATGCCGCCGGAAGCCTCTGCTACCGGCCAGAGCCGGATATCGAGCGGTATGCGTCAAACTGCGCAATAAGTTGAAAAATATGAAGATTTCCATTTACTGAAAAACAGTAGGGGGTTCATAAGGTACCAGATAACCGTTTGTCGGTAGGAGTGTCCTACGGTTAAGCGATCTTGAAGTTTTCGAGAGGAGGATGAATGCGCCACGTTCTTATCACCGCATCCTTCCGGAGGAATTTTCATGGGCGCATTCAAGTCTCGTGCACTGCCTTTTGCCTTTGCCGTTCTGGTTGCAGCCGGCGTCTCCGCCAAGGCTGAAGACGGCGTTTCCGCTGACAAGGTCGTGTTCGGCCAGGCGGCGCCGCTCGATGGTCCAGCCTCGGCACTCGGCCTCGGCATGAAACTTGGCCTTGAGGCCGCATTCACAGAAATCAACAAGGCCGGCGGCGTCAAAGGCCGCAAGCTCGAACTCAAGAGCGTCGATGACGGCTACGAGCCGAACAAGTCGATCGAAGCGGTGAAGAAGCTGCTGTCCGACGACAAGGTGTTTGCGATCGCCGGCCCCGTGGGTACGCCGACCTCGGCTGCAACGCAGCCGATCGCCAACGCAGCTGGTGCGCCGTTCATCGGCGCTTTCACCGGCGCCGAGTTCCTGCGTGAGCCCTACAAGCCGGGTGTGATGAACATCCGCGCCAGCTACTTCCAGGAAACCGAAGCGATGGTCGAGCGCCTGACCAAGGATCTCGGCGTCACGAAGATCGCGATCATGTATCAGGACGACGGGTTCGGTCAGGCCGGTCTTGCCGGCGTGAAGCGTGCGCTGGAGAAGCGTAAGATGACGCTTGCCGGTGAAGGCACCTTCGAGCGCAACACGGTCGCGGTGAAAGCCGCCCTGCTCGCGATCAAGAAGGTCGATCCGGAAGCGGTCATCATGATCAGCCCGTACAAACCGGCAGCTGAGTTCATCAAGCTCGCCAAGCAGATCAAGCTCAATGCGACCTTCGTGAACATCTCCTTCGTCGGTTCGGATGCACTCGCCAAGGAACTCGGTGCTGACGGCGCAGGCGTGGTCATCACGCAGGTCGTTCCGTTCCCGAAGGACGCGAGCATTCCGGTGGTCGGTAAGTATCATGCGGCGCTCAAGGCGGTTTCCGCCGACGCGCAGCCGGGCTTCGTTTCGCTCGAAGGTTACATGGTCGGCCGTGCGATCGCTGCCGCGCTCGAGAAGGTCGACGGCGAACCGACCCGCGCCAAGATGATCGAGGCCATTCAGAAGGCCGGTATGATCGACCTCGGCGGTGTGAAGCTGAGCTACAGCCCGACCTCGAACCGCGGTTCGGAAACGGTGTTCCTCACCGTCATTCAGGCCGATGGTTCGTTCAAGGCGGTCGACAAGCTTGAGAAGTCCGGCTCGTAACACGGGTCCCATGTGCGGCGCACCCGGGACGGAGCGCCGCACATGACTATCGTCTGATTGCGAGGGGGAATTTGCGATGAAGGCCGCAATGTTGTCGTGGGGCCGTCTGGGTCTGCGGGGCCGCCTGTTTCTTGCGTTCGGAGCGGTTGCCGGTCTGACTGTGCTGGCCAGCATCAGCGCCATCTACTCTTATGATCGCATCGGCTACGCGCTCTTCGTCGTAACCGAGAAAAGCCTTCCCGACATCGCCCGTACGGCAAAGGTCGTGAAAGCGGAAGGGGATGTTGCCGCCGCAGCGCCAAGCCTTCTTGCTGCGACCGACGCTGCGGGGCGAGCAGAAGCATCAAAGTCGCTCGCCACCGCCCGCGAGGCGCTGACCCAGAGCATCAACGCGCTCAATCCGGAAGATGCGAAGAAATTCGGCGAGACCAGCAATCGCATGCTGGAAAATCTCGACCGCCTCGCCAAATCCGTATCCGAACGTCAAAGCATTGCTGCGACTCGTGTCGCCCAGGTCGGCGAACTGCGCAAGGCGCAGCAGAAGCTCTCCGAAAAGCTCGCTCCGCTTGCCGACGACGCCGGCTTCAGCCTGTCGCTCGGCCTTTCGGGCGCGGCCGACAAGGAACAGGACCTCAAGGTCATCCAGAAGACGCTCGCGGCGCTCGCCGATCAGGAGCTTGCCGGCCTCCAGGCCGTGCTCGATCTGCGTGCCGAGGCCAATCTGATGCTCGGAATTCTTGTCGAAGCGGCCGACCTGCCGTCACTCGATCTGCTGACGCCGGTGCGCGACCGCTTCAATGCCACCTCGGGCCGTATCGACAAGGCGCTGAAGGTTCTGAAGAACGACGAGGTCACCAAGCTGTTCGGCGCCTTTATCGCTTTCGGCAAAGACAACAACAACGTGTTCGACCTTCGCAAGAAGGAACTCGAAGCTGCCGTCGCGGCGATGAAGATCGTTGCGGACAACCGTTCGCTTGCGAAGGCGTTTGCCGAACAGGTGAGCGACCTCGAGAAGCGCAGCGAATCGGCAGCCGGAGCGGCTGTCAGCGATTCCCAGAGCGCGATCGCGCAAAGCCGCATGCTGCTGATCGCCATTGCGGCGGTGAGTCTGATCTCGGCCATCCTCATCGCCTGGCTCTATGTCGGCCGCGGCGTGGTGCGCCGTTTGTCAGGCTTGCAGGGCAGCATGAAGGCGATCGCCGCCGGCAATCTCGACACCGAGGTTGCGACCGGCGGGTCGGATGAAATCGCGGAGATGGCGGGCGCGGTTCGCTTCTTCAAGGAAAACATGGCGGAAGCCAGCCGCTTGCGTCGTGAGCGGGCGGAAGCCGAGAAGCGGGTGGTCGAGGAACGCAAGGCCGAGATGCACAAGCTCGCGGATCAGTTCGAGTCAGCCGTTGGCAACATCGTGCAGACGATGTCGTCGGCGTCGTCCGAACTCGAGGTGTCGGCGCGTACGCTGACCTCGACCGCGGAGATGACCGAGCAGCTCTCGGGCGTCGTTGAATCCGCGTCGGAAGAAGCATCGGCAAACGTTCGCTCGGTGGCGGCTGCGACCGAGGAGATGAGCGCATCGATCACCGAGATCAGCCGGCAGGTACAAGACTCGACCAGGATCGCCAGCGAAGCCGTGGAGCAGGCGCAGACCACGGATGCGCGCATCGGCGAGCTCTCGAAGGCGGCGATCCGCATCGGCGACGTGGTCAGCCTGATCACGACCATTGCCGAGCAGACCAACCTGCTGGCGCTCAACGCCACCATCGAGGCCGCGCGCGCGGGCGAATCCGGCCGCGGCTTCGCGGTGGTCGCCCAGGAAGTGAAGGCGCTGGCCTCGCAGACCGCGAAGGCGACGAGCGAAATCAGCGCCCAGATCACCGGCATGCAGACGGCGACGCAGGAGTCCGTCGCGGCGATCAAGCAGATCAGCACCACCATCGGCAAGATATCGGACATCGCTTCCACCATCGCCGGTGCGATCGATCAGCAGGGCTCGGCCGCGCAGGAGATCGCGTCGAACATCCAGCAGACAGCGCACGGCACGAGCCAGGTCGCATCCAACATCGTCGAAGTGAACAAGGGTGCGCGCGAGACCGGCACCGCATCGGCGCAGGTGCTCACCTCGGCGCAGATGCTCTCGCAGGAAAGCGATCATCTGAAGGAAGAGATGTCGCGCTTCGTCGCTACCGTGCGGGCGATGTAGCCGCCGCGCGAACGTTCAGCATGACAACGGCCGCCTCGGGCGGCCGTTGTCATTTCCGGCGGGCGGCAAAAATGATTGCAATCATTTTGCGGCAGTTTGCCGTGGGTGCAACGCTTGCGCCTGCGGCGCGCCTGTGACGAAATACCTTTGGCTTCAAACAAGGCGCACAAGCGCCGCCGCTCCGACATGAGCCAAAGGGAGAAACAACCATGCGTTCTGTGATCGCGCTTGTTCTTGCGCTTGCCAGCGTCCTGCCCGCCGCCGCGCAAGAATGGCCCGCGCGCAACATCACTGTCATCGTGCCGTTCCCGGCCGGCGGCGCATCGGACATGACGGCGCGGCTCGTCACCAACAAGCTCGCGGATCGCGTGAAGCAATCGGTCGTGATCGACAATCGCGCCGGCGCCAACGGATCGGTCGGCGCGACGTCGATGAAACAGGCAGCACCCGACGGCTATACGCTCCTGATCGGATCGATCGGCGTGTTTGCGATCAACCCCGCGCTGTTCAAGGATCTCAAGTACGACCCAATGGCGGACTTCGATTTACTCAGCGTGCTGGTGCGGACGCCGAACGTGCTGGTCGCCAATCCGCAGTTTCCAGCAAACAACGTGAAGGAGCTGGTCGAGTATCTGAAGAAGAATCCGGAGAAGGTGACGTTCGCGTCGTCTGGCATCGGCTCATCCGATCATCTGACCGCGGCGCTGTTCTGGCAGAAGACCGGCACCAACGGCATTCACGTGCCGTATCGCGGCGGCGGTCCGGCGATCAACGATCTGATCGCGGGCCACGCCAACGTCTCGTTCCAGAATCTCGGTGCCGTGGCGCAGCAGATCAAGGCCGGTCAGCTGAAGGCGCTCGGCGTCACCAGCAACAAGCGCACTGCGACGTTGCCGGACGTTCCGACGATGGACGAGGCCGGCGTCAAGGAGCTTGAGGTGTATTCCTGGCAGGCAGCGGCGGCGCCGAAAGGCCTGCCGGCGGCCGTTCGCACGAAACTCGAAGCTGAAATCGCGGCGTCGGCAAACGATCCCGAAACCAAGGGGAAGTTCGAAGCGGTTGGTTTTGACGTCGTTGCCAGCAATGGCGAGCAGTTCAAAACGTTCCTCACCGCCGAGATCGCCCGCTGGAAGACCGTGATCGAGGCCGGAAAAATCTCGCCGCAGTAGCCGCGATATCACGACGGTACAACGTCACAATCTTCAGACGCGGGGCGGCCGCGTCTGAAGATATACTTGTGACGAATGTGTTCCATCGTCACTAAAAACGCTATCTTCCAGCCGATAGCCGAATTGGCGATATCGCGAATTGGAGACCGCCCGATGAGCACGGCCGAGGCCCTGGATTATCCGCTCAAGCGCGCACCGCTGGTGCCGCCGCGCCCGCCCGTCGCGCCCGACAACATGACGGCCGTCGAGCGGATGAAGGCGATCCGCAAGAATGCCATCACGAGCTGGGGTGAGCGCGCGTATCGCGAGGATATCATCGCCGGCAAGTTTCTCGGCCGCAACAGCTACATCCTGAATACGCCGGAAGCGATCCGCTACGTGCTGGTCGAGAACTATGAGAACTATTTCCGCACGCCGGTCGGCCTGCGCGTGCTGCGGCCGATGCTTGGCGACGGTTTGCTGACGTCGTTTGGCAAGCCGTGGAAGCATCAGCGTCGCACGCTTGCGCCGGCATTCACGCCGCGCGCCGTGACGACGCTCGTTCCGCACATGCTGTCTGCAACTGACGAAGCGATCGGCGAACTCAAGGGCAAAACCGGCCAGCCGATCGATCTGCGCGAGGCGATGCAGCGGATGACGCTCGAGATCGCCGGCCGCACCATGTTCTCGCTGGAGATGGGCCGCGACGGCACGACGCTGCGCGATTTCGTCATCGAGTATTCGGAACGCCATGCGCCGCCGCGCATGCTCGACATCCTGCTGCCGCTGGCGATCCCGAGCCCTGCCGATATCGGCCGCGCCCTGTTCCGCCGCCGCTGGACGCGTTTCGTCGGCAAGCTGATCCGCGAGCGCCGTTCGATGTCGGCGCAGTTGTCGGGACAGCAGGGCGCGCCGCGCGACCTGTTCGATCTGATGGTCGCCGCGCGCGATCCTGAAACCGGTGAGGCGTTCTCGGACGAGCTGCTCGGCGACGAGGTCGCGACCATGATCCTGGCAGGTCACGAGACGACGGCGACGGCGCTGTTCTGGTCGCTCTATCTCCTGTCGCTCGATCAAGGTGCCCAGCAGGAGCTCGCCGACAGCGTCGCTTCAATGACGATCGATGCCTCGACCGACATCTCGAAGCTCGCTTTCACCCGCGCGGTGGTCGATGAAGCGATGCGGCTCTATCCGCCGGCGTTCCTGGTCGCGCGGGCAGCGACCGGGCCGGACACGGTCGCGGGTCTGCCGGTCCGAGAGAAGGATGTGATCCTGATCTCGCCGTGGCTCCTGCAACGGCATGAAAAACTCTGGCAGGATCCGCATGCGTTCATCCCGCAGCGTTTCATGCCGGGCGCGCCGCAGCCGGATCGCTTCGCTTACATGCCGTTCGGTGCCGGGCCGCGGATTTGCATCGGCGCGCATTTCGCGCTGGTCGAGGCGACGTTGGCGCTGGCCAAGATCGTCCAGGCGTTCAAGATCGAGATCACCAGCACGCGGCCGGTGATGCCGGTCGGCATCGTCACGACGCAACCGGATCACTCGCCGGTGTTCCGCATTACGCGGCGGTAGAAAGAATTTGCCCCGGCCTTGAGCCGGGACAAGTACTTACGTCGAGATCGGCGTGATCTCATCGGTGCCGCGGTCTGGCGTGTCGTCCTTCCAGCGCACCGAACCGAACGGACGCTCCAGCATGCGGCGGATACGCACCGGCTCGATGCCGGAGTGAAATGCAATAGCTTGCAGATGCAACGCGCGTTCGGATTGGGTCGAGCGGCTGCGCTGGCGCAGATAGTCCAGCCAGGTCGGGCAATGATAGCGCTCGGTCCACAGTTCCGGATCGGCGATGTCGCGGGCGATCGACCAGCCATACGCGCCGTTGCGCTGGCGTGTGAGCTGCACCTGCTGCATCAGCGTGTGAAACTCGCGCGCTTTGTCCATCGGTACGCGGTATTCGACCTCGACGACGACCGGCCCGCTACGTGCGGTCAGCGCCAGTTTCACTTCCGGATCGGCGAGAACGTCGGTCGATTCGTCGTTGCGGCCGGCGACCGCCGGCATCCTTAGCCAAAGGCCGATGGCAGGAGAAACCATCAACATGACCGCCGAGAACAGCAGCGCTTCACGAACGCCGGTGAGGTCCGCGATATGGCCCCAGAGCCAGCTGCCGATCGCGACGCCGCCAGAGATCGCGGCCTGAAATGTCGCGAGTGCGCGTCCCGCGACCCAGCGCGGGGCCGAGAACTGCACGCCGATATTGAACAGGGTGACCGCGAGCATCCACGACGCACCCGCGACAACAAGCGCTGCGGCGGTGACGACGAT
>JBEIPX010000597.1:0-1512 GCA_040376815.1 Bradyrhizobiaceae bacterium | reverse complement strand
GCCGACTGGATCAACGAAAACTCGGCGAAGCAATGGGCGACGGCTTACGACTTCCCGGCCGCGACGGACAAACGCGTCGTCCGCGAAGAGTTCAAGATCAACGATTCTGGCGGCATGCAGGCGTTCGCGCTGAACATCCGTCGCGATATGTTCAAGGACAAACGGGTCCGCCGCGCCTTCAACTACGCATTCGACTTTGAGGAGATGAACAAGCAGCTGTTCTATGGGCAGTATCGCCGCATCGCCAGCTATTTCGAAGGCACCGAGCTTGCGGCGACGGGCGTGCCGCAGGGCGCTGAACTGTCCTTCCTGCAAGGTGTCTACGAGCATGTTCCGCCGGAGATCCTGTCGAAGCCCTACGAGAATCCGGTCAATGGCAATCCGGAGAACGTCCGCAACAGCTTGCGGACGGCGACGCGGCTTCTGAAGGAAGCGGGCTACGAGATCGTCGATCAGAAACTCGTCAAGGACGGCAAGCCGATGACGGTCGAATTCCTGATCGAGAGCCCGCCGTCGGAGCGCATCGCGCTGTTTTACAAGCCGGCGCTGGAACGGCTCGGCGTGACCGTCTCGGTTCGCCGTGTCGATGACGCGCAGTACGAGAACCGCGTCCGCAACTTCGATTTCGACATCATCACCGCGAACTGGGGGCAATCGCTGTCGCCCGGCAACGAGCAGCGCGACTTCTGGGGCTCGGCCGCGGCCGACCGGCCCGGATCACGCAATCTCGTCGGCATCAAGCATCCGGCGGTCGATGCGCTGATCGACAAGATCATCTATGCCAAGGATCGCCCGACGCTGATTGCGGCGACGAAGGCGCTCGATCGCGTGCTGTTGTGGAACTACTATGTCATTCCGCAATTCACCTACGGTTTCCTGCGCACCGCGCGCTGGGACCGGTTCAGTCACGCCGAGCCGCTGGCGAAATTTGCCCGCTCCGGCTGGCCGGCGCTGTGGTGGTACGATTCCGCCAAGGCCGCGAAGACAGGCAGGCGCTCTTGACGAGCAACATGCGCCCGACGTCGCTCACCCGCCGGCATGTTCTCGCGCTCGGCGCGGGGACTATCGGTTATGCACTTGCGCCGCATTCGGCTGCCGCGCAGGCGAACGAATCCTTCCACGGGCTATCGATCTTCGGCGATCTGAAATACCCGGCGGACTTCAAGAACTTCGATTACGCCAACGTCAGCGCGCCGAAAGGCGGCACCTTCTCGACCATTCCGTCGCGCCGCGCTTACAACCAGTCTTTCCACACCTTCAACTCGCTCAACGCCTACATCCTAAAAGGCGATGGTGCGGCCGGCATGGGTTTGACGTTTGCGTCGCTGATGGCACGCGCGGGCGATGAACCGGATGCGATGTATGGGTTCGTTGCGAAATCCGTTGCGGTATCGGCGGACAAGCTCGTCTATACGTTCTCGTTGCGGCCGGAAACGCGCTTCCACGACGGCAGCAAGCTCACCGCGCATGACGTGGCCTTCTCGCTCAACACGCTGAAGGCCAAGGGGCACG
>JBEIPX010000125.1:0-7811 GCA_040376815.1 Bradyrhizobiaceae bacterium | reverse complement strand
GTGGCTGATGAAGATGTAGGTGAGGCCGAACTCGCGCTTGAGGTCGACGAGCAGGTTGAGCACCTGCGCCTCGACGGATTTGTCGAGTGCCGAGACGGCCTCATCGAGAATGACGAGCTTGGGGGAGAGCGCCCGCGCGCGGGCGATGTTGACGCGCTGCCGCTGACCGCCGGAAATCTCGTGCGGATAGCGGCTGGCGAAGGTTTCCGGGCGGAGCCCGACCTTGCCCAGCAGGTCGCGGGCGAGCGCCAGCGCTTCCGCGGCGGCCATGCCGTGCACCTTCGGCCCGAAGGCGATCGAATCCTCGATCGTGAGACGGGGATTGAGCGAGGCATAGCTGTCCTGAAAGACCATCTGCATGGCGCGGCGCAGATCGCGCAGCGACAGTTCGGCGCCGACCTTGCGGCCGTCATAGATGATATCACCGCTGTCGTAATCCATCAGATGCATCAGCAGCCGGGCGGTTGTGGACTTGCCGCATCCAGACTCGCCGACGATGCCGACGGTTTCGCCTTTCGCCACCTGAAACGACACGTCGTCGACCGCGTGCACCGTCTTGCGCTTGCTGAACAGCTCGCCGCCGCGCACGGGAAAATGCTTCGTCAGGTTGTTGACCGTCAGCAGCGGCTGGGCTTCGCCGCCGAGATCTTCAAGGGGTGCGAGCGCGACGGTCTCTGTCATCGATCAGTTCCGGATGTCCATGGCGCTGCGCAGGCCGTCGCTCAGGAGATTAAAGCAAATCGATACGGCGAAGATCATCACGCCGGGCAGGGCCGCCACGGCGGGATTTGCGTAGATCGCGGTGCGCAGCGTATTGAGCATCAAGCCCCATTCCGGTTCGGGCGGCTTGGTGCCGAGGCCGAGAAACGACAGGCCGGAGGCGAGGATCATCGAAACCGAGATCAGTCCGGTCGCATAGACGAAGATCGGGCCGAGCACGTTGCCGAGCATATGCACGCGCATGATCGTCAATGTGCTGGCGCCGGACGCACGCGCGGCCTCGACGAAGTCGCGGTTGCGCACGCCCGTGGTCACGCTTTCGGCGACGCGGGTGATCTGCGGGATGAACACGATGGTCAGCGAGACCACGGAGTTGAGAATGCCCGCGCCGAGCGCGCCGGAGATGGCGATCGCCAGCAGCACCGAGGGAAACGCAAAGAACACGTCCACGGTGCGCATGATGACCGTGTTGATCCGGCCGCCCACATAGCCCGCGACGATGCCGAGCGAGGTGCCGGCAAGGAATGCAAGAAATACCGGCAGAATGCCGGTCAGCAGCGATAGCCGGCCGCCATAGACGAGGCGCGCCAGCATGTCGCGGCCGAGTTCGTCGGTTCCGAGCGGATAGTTCGGGGTGCCGACCGGGCGGAGCCGGCGGATCATCGAGCCCTGATAAGGATCGGCGAGGCCGAGCCACGGCGCGAACAGCGCCGCCAGCAGGATCAGCAGCAGGATCACCGCGCACAGGACGCTGATCTTGTCGCGCAGCAGCCGCCGTCCGACCGTCGTCCAGTAGCCGCTCGATTTTCCGGCGGGGGAGGGGACGACGACATTGTCGGTGATGGCGCTCATGCGATGGACATTCTCAGCTTCGTTTGATGCGCGGATCGATCGTCGCCTGCGCGATGTCGATCATGAGGTTGAGGAACACGAAGAACAGCGCGAGGACGAGGATCGTCCCTTGCAGCAGCGGCAGATCGCGCTGGAAGATCGCTGAGTTCAGCAGGAGCCCGGTGCCCGGCCACGAAAACACGGTCTCGATCAGGATCGATCCGCCGAGCATGTAGCCGAGCTGCAAGCCCATCACCGCCATGGCGGTCGGCGCGGCGTTCTTGATCACGTGGCGGAACACGCCGCGCTCGTTCAGTCCTTTCGCACGCAAGGCCTCGACGAAATCCTGCGACAGGATATCGCCGGTGAGCGCCCGCACCGTGCGGGTGATGATGCCCATCGGAATCGCCGCCGAGGTCAGCGCCGGCAGGATCAGGTACTGGATGTGCGCCCAGTCCCACGCCCAGGTGCTCGACCCGCCCGGACCAGCGCCGACGGCCGGCAGCCAGTTCAGCTGCACGGAGAAGATGATCACCAGCACGATGCCGAGCCAATAGTGCGGCACCGAGACGCCCATCACCGCGATGGAGGTAGCGACCTTGTCGATCCATGTGTCGCGATAGTAGCCGGCGATCAGGCCGAGCGAGACGCCGAGAAAAAATCCGATCAACGCCGCGGCAAGCGCCAGCATGATGGTGTTGCCGACCGCGTTCATGACTTCGGCCAGCACCGGCCGTCCGCTGGCGATCGATGTGCCGAGGTCGCCGTTCAGCGCCTTCCATACCCAGATGCCGAACTGTACCGGAAGCGGGCGGTCGAAGCCGTAAGCTTTGCGAAGCTGCGCCTCGAGTTCCTGCGATGCATCGGCGGGAAGCACGGCGACCAGCGGATCGCCCGGCGCAAGATGCACGAGAAGGAAGCAGATCAGCGCAACGCCAACCACGATTGGGATCACATAGATGATGCGCCGGATGGTGTAGGCGAGCACGCGCGAACCTCGATTTCAGATAATGAAAATCCCCGGCTGCTTGACGCAGCCGGGGTTCCAGGCATCTCAGTTCATCGTCATCGTGGAGAAGTCGACGAACCAGCTTTTCGGCTGCACGAAGTTCTTGATCTTCGGGCTCATGGCACGCGGACCCACGTCGTGCGCCACGTAGAGGAACGTGGCATCGTCCACGGATGCCGCGTGCAGTTCGGCGAGCGCCTTGTCGCGGGCATCCGCGTCGAAGGTCTGGCGCGCCTTGGTCACCAGCTCGTCGAACTTCGGATTGTTGATGAAGCCCCAGTTGTTCGACACCGGCGGCGCCATGCTCGATTGCAGGAAGCGCACCAGCGCGAAGAACGGATCCATCGCCGCGTAGGTGACGTTGGTCGCGTGGGCGCCGTTCGCGGTCGGGTCTTTCGCACCGCGCCGCCAGTTGGTGAACAGCGTATTCCACTCGATGACGTCGAGCTTGACGTCGAAGTAGCATTCCGCCAGCGCCTGCTGAAGGTACTCGTTCATCGGCAGCGGCAGCATCTGACCCGACCCCGAGGCAGAGGTCTGCGTCTTCACCGCCAGCTTCTTGCTCGGGCCGTAACCGGCTTCCTTCATCAGATCTTGCGCTGCTTTCAGATCATACTTGATCTGGAACGACGGGCTGCCGCGCCATGGATGGCCCGGCTCGAAGGTGCCCGTCGCCGGCACCATCAGTCCGCTGAGCAGCCCGGTTTTCATGCCTTCGCGATCGATGCAGAGGTTGGCCGCTTTGCGGACGCGGATGTCGTTCCACGGCGATCCTTCGATGCGCGAGAACTGCCACGGCCACACATGCGGTTGCTCGTTGGCGGTGATGACAAAGCCGCGCTGCTTGATCTGCGCCACCGCATCCGGAGAGGGGGCCTCGATCCAGTCGACCTGATTGGCCAGCAGCGCCGCCGTGCGGGCACTTGCTTCCGGCACCGGCAGCAGCACCAGCTTGTCGACCTTCGGCACGCGCGCCTTGTCCCAGTAGGCTTCGTTCTTGACGAGTTCGAGCCGCTCGCGCGGGACGAAGCGGGTCATCTTCCACGGTCCCGTGCCGGATGCGTCGCGGGCGAACGCTGTCCATGCGGCCGCGGCCTTCGCCTTTGCGTCTGCGCCTTCCGCGGTATCGAAGAACTTCTGCCACTTCGCCGGGCTCGCCATGAACAGGTTGGTGAGGTTGATCGGCAGGAAGCTGTCCGGCTCCTTGGTCGAGAGTTCGACGGTGAGGTTGTCGATCTTGCGGGCAGAGGCGAGGGTGGGCATGCGCGAGGCGGTGACGCCGACCTGGCTGGCGTCGAAATGCACGGCGTCCTGCTTCAGCACCTTCTCGACGTTCCACACCACCGCGTCGGCGTTGAAGTCGGAGCCGTCATGGAACTTGACCCCCGGCCGCAGCTTGAAGATCCACTTTTTCTTGTCGGCGTCGTCGACCTTCCACTCGGTCGCAAGGCCCGGAATGACGACACTCGCCTTGGTCGCTGATGACAGGTCCCACAGCGTCAGGGCGTCATACATCGTCAGGCCGGTGAAGCGGTTTCCTTCGAAACCCTGATCCGGCTGGCCGAGCGTGCGAGGAATATCGGCAGCCGTCATCGCGATGCGGACGACCGTCTCCGCGCGTGCGGATGCAATCGCGCTGACCGAAATGGCTAATACGGCGGCAGCCGCTTTGATTGTGTGAGCAGTCTTGTGGTGAAACATGCGCCGAAATCCCCTTACCAACAGTGGTCTAACTTGATGCAACGTGCGTGCCAGTTAGAACGGCAGACATGCAAGCTTGCCGCTAATTCAGGCGGAAGCCAAGCGCGATGCATCTTGCGGCACGCTGCGGCGTTTTGGCACGTACTTCCGCTGGGGATACCGCGATGGATCGCTGCTTCTGGTTGCGGTGCACCAGCCTGACTTGCACCAGCTTGACTTGAAGGTCGGCACGTTGTGCGCTGCCGGACCAAACATCCGGAGCAACGGGGACTCATGAGCGATCTTGTCATTCGAGCGGGAGATTTCAGATTTGACGCGCGTTTCGAGGAGAAACTGGCGCCGAAAACCGTGGCGGCCTTCCGCAAGGCGATGCCGTTCGAAAGCCGGATGATCCATGTGCGCTGGAGCGGCGAGGCGGTCTGGCTGCCGCTCGGCGATCACCAGTTCGGCGTCGATTACGAGAACCACACGAGCTATCCCGCGCCTGGACAGGTCATTCTCTACCCTGGCGGCATCAGCGAGACCGAAATCCTGCTTGCGTATGGCGGCGTGCGCTTTGCGAGCAAGATGGGCCAGCTCGCGGGCAATCACTTCATCACCTTGACCTCGGGCCTTGATCGGCTGACCGAGCTTGGCAAAACTGTTCTGTGGAAGGGCGCCCTCAAGGTCGTTTTCGAGGCGAAGTAGGCGGTTGACGATGGCCGAGCGTTATCCGCGCGATCTGCGAGGCTATGGCCGCACGCCGCCGCATCCGCGCTGGCCCGGCCGCGCGCGGGTTGCGGTGCAGTTCGTCGTCAACTTCGAGGAAGGCGGCGAGAACAACATCCTGCACGGCGATCCGGCGTCGGAAGCCTTCCTGTCGGATGTGCTCGGCGCGCAGCCGTGGCCGGGGAAACGTCACGCCAATATCGAATCGATGTTCGAATACGGATCGCGCGCCGGCTTCTGGCGGCTATGGCGCATGTTCACCGAACGCAACATCGGCGTCACCGTCTTCGGCATCGCGACCGCCTTGATGCGCAATCCCGAGATCGTCGCGGCGATGAACGAGGCGAACTGGGATATCGCCAGCCACGGCCTCAAGTGGATCGAGCACAAGGACATGACAGACGCGCAGGAGCGCGAGCAGATTCTGCAAGCGATCCGCATCCACACCGAGGCGACAGGAAAGCGCCCGCTCGGCTGGTACACGGGGCGCTCGTCCATCAACACAAACCGATTGGTGATGGAGACGGGCGGCTTCCTGTACCTGTGTGACTCCTATGCCGACGATTTGCCGTACTGGATCAGGAGCGGCACGGGCGAGCCGCATCTTGCTATCCCTTACAGCCTCGACGCCAACGACATGCGCTTCACCAATGCGCAAGGCTTCGCGGACGGCGAGCAGTTCTTTACCTATCTCAAGGACAGCTTCGACGTTCTCTACGCGGAAGGAGGAACGTCGCCGAAGATGATGTCGGTCGGTTTGCACTGCCGGCTTGTCGGGCGTCCCGGCCGCGCGGCGGGGCTGCTGCGGTTTCTCGATTACATCGGCGGCTTCGAGGGAGTCTGGACGCCGACCCGGCTCGCCATCGCCGAGCACTGGCATCGAGACATGAAGCATCTCGCCGGTGCCGCGCATGATATCGGTTAGGCGATGAGCGATCAGGCATTCCGGCCCGGCACCGAGATCGTTGCGCGCATCGAAGCGCTGGCGAAAATCTCGGAAACGCCGGATGCACTCACGCGCGTTTATCTCACGCCGGAGCATCGTGCGGCAGCGGATCAACTGCTCGCGTGGATGCGCGAAGCGGGAATGTCCGCGCATTTGGACGCGATCGGCAATGTGGTCGGGCGATACGAAGGCGAGCGCGCCGGACTGCCGTGCCTGATGCTCGGCTCGCATTACGATACCGTCCGCAATGCCGGGAAGTGGGATGGCCCGCTCGGCGTGATCACGGCGATCGCGTGCGTCGCCGAGTTGAACCGGCGCGGCAGGCGTTTTCCGTTTGCCATCGACGTCATCGGCTTTGCCGATGAGGAGGGCGTGCGCTTCAGTTCGACCTTGCTTGGGAGCCGCGCGATCGCCGGCACGTTCGACGCGCGCGCACTCGATGCCATCGACCGGAGCGGCATGAGCATGCGGCAAGCGCTCAAGGACTTCGGTCTCGATCCGACCTCGATCAAAAGCGCCGCCCGCCGCAAGGGCGACGTACTCGGCTACATCGAACTGCACATCGAGCAGGGCCCCGTTCTCGAAGCGCTGAACCTGCCCGTCGGCGTCGTCACCGCCATCAGCGGAGCATCGCGCTTTATGATCCATCTCGACGGCATGGCCGGCCACGCCGGCACCGTGCCGATGGACCGGCGCCGCGATGCGCTGACGGGAGCAGCCGAATGCATCCTGATGATCGAGCGGTATTGCCGGGAGCGCACAGGACTGGTCGGGACGGTCGGGCAGGCATCCGTGTTGCCGGGTGCGACCAACGTTATCCCGGGCCGCGTGTCCTTTACGCTGGATGTGCGCAGCGGATCGGACGACGAGCGGACGGCCGCGGTCGCCGATCTCACAAAGGAAATCGCTGCGCTCGCAGCCGCGCGGCAATTGGCTTGCAAGATCGAGCAGACGCACGAGAACCGCAGTGTGCCGTGCGCGGCCTCCATCAGCTCGCGGATCGCCAACGCGATCAGGGACGCCGGATTTTCCGTTCACGAATTGGCAAGCGGCGCGGGGCACGACGGCATGGCGATCGCCGACATTGCCGACATCGGCATGATTTTCGTCCGCTGCCGAGGCGGGCTCAGCCATCATCCTGACGAGCATGTTGAACTTGCGGACGCCGAGATCGGCGCACAGGTGCTGCTGCGCACGATCGAGACGTTCGCTGGACGCTGACGTTCCGTCTTGATACTCAGTCGTCATGCCCGGACTTGATCCGGGCATCCATCTTCGAGCTGCATGCACCAGGCCGCATCGGCCTTGTGCATTGCGTCAGATAGACGCCTGGATTTATCGTCTTCGACCCCCTTGCCAGATGAAACAAGCTGGGTCATTGACAAGCCGACAGCCGTCGTTGGGAGAGCTCGTCACGCAGGTGACGGCGCCGAAGGTGCAACCGCCCCGGAAACTCTCAGGCAAAAAGAACCAGCGACGGATCAACATCTGGAAAGTGGCGCTCAAAGCGCCCGCCGAAGGAGCAACGCTCTCAGGCCTAAGGACAGATGGGGCGCCGACACGGCTTCGCATGAGGCCGATGGAGACGCTTATGGTTATCCGGACATCCGAAACAACGGACGTCAATCGTGCGAGTCCCGTTCTCGCCCGCGTGTTCGATCTGTTCAAGGTCGGCATCGGTCCGTCGTCGTCGCATACGATGGGTCCGATGAAGGCGGCGACCAACTTCGTTGAAGCCCTCGATGACGATCTGGCAAACCTGTCGCGTCTGCGCGTGACCTTGCTCGGTTCGCTGGCATGGACCGGAAAGGGCCATGCCACGGACAAGGCGATTGTTCTGGGTCTTGCGGGATACGATGCAGCGACGATCAGCTCCGAGACGGCCGAGAGCGTGTT
>JBEIPX010000232.1:0-5462 GCA_040376815.1 Bradyrhizobiaceae bacterium | reverse complement strand
CCTCCAAGAACAAAAGAAGTGTAATGGCCAAGTCCACTGCCCAAAAAACTGCAAAAACTGTGAAGGCCGCCGGTTCGAAGGCACCTGCATCGAAGGCGCCTGTTGCCAAGACCGCTCCCAAGGCGCCGGCAAAGGCTCCCGCAGCCAAACCGGTTGCCGCCAAACCGGTTGCTACCAAGCCGGTTGTTGCTACCAAGCCCGTTGCTCCGCGCATCGAAGAGCCGAAGAAGCCGCTGACCCAGCGTCAGGGCTTCAAGACCAACGAATTCGTCGTGTACCCCGCGCATGGCGTCGGCCAGATTCTCTCCATCGAGGAGCAGGAAATCGCCGGTGCGAAGCTCGAGCTGTTCGTCATCAACTTCATCAAGGACAAGATGACGCTTCGGGTGCCGACCTCGAAGATCGCCAATGTCGGCATGCGGAAGCTGTCCGATCCGGCGCTGGTGAAGAAGGCGCTCGAGACGCTGAAGGGCCGTGCGCGCATCAAGCGCACCATGTGGTCGCGCCGGGCGCAGGAATACGAAGCGAAGATCAACTCGGGTGATATCGTTGCAATCGCCGAAGTGGTTCGCGACCTGTATCGCTCGGAGTCGCAGCCGGAGCAGTCCTACAGCGAACGCCAGCTTTATGAAGCGGCGCTCGACCGCCTGTCGCGCGAAATCGCGGTGGTGCAGCACGTCACCGAGACCGAAGCGGTCAAGGAGATCGAGGCGCAGCTCGCCAAGAGCCCGCGCCGTGGTGCCAAGACCGAGGCGGATGCGGAAGCTGATGCCGG
This sequence comes from Bradyrhizobiaceae bacterium, assembly GCA_040376815.1. Classification (GTDB taxonomy): domain Bacteria; phylum Pseudomonadota; class Alphaproteobacteria; order Rhizobiales; family Xanthobacteraceae; genus SG-bin9. The sequence goes on along the minus strand of JBEIPX010000232.1, from coordinate 4,687 downwards.
TGATGACCTGGACGGCGACGACACCGACGGTGACGACGCCTCTGTAAAGGATGAGGCAGCCTGATTTCGATCGGCATAAGTCCAGCGAATAAAAAGCCCGGCTCACGAGCCGGGCTTTTTATTTGTCCAGTGTCGTTGTCCTGTATTCGGGCCGCGCGGGTCAATCGATCACGATCTTGACGCGGTCGCGCACCTTCACGTTGCCCTTGGCGTCGAGGCCGTTGAGAATCCGGAAACGCTCGACCGGGCGATCGATGCTCGCCATCCGGTTCGCAAGCGATTCCACCGTGTCGCCGGGCTGCACGGTGATCACCTTGATGCGCAGCGGCCGCGCCGCTTGCACTTCCGCAAGCGACAGCCGGCGGAACGAGTTCACCGTTTCGCGGAAGTTGCGGTCGGCTTCGACGGTCCGCTGGCGTGCCGCGAAAATGAAGCGGTAGACCTCGGTTCCGACGCGCATCACATAGACACGAAACTGCCACTGATCGCCGCGTGCGGTGGAGGTCGCGGCCGGGAAGCCATTGACCGTGGTTTCCTCGGTCGTCGTCTTGTCGACGCTCTCCATCCAGCCGGAGTTCAGGTAATCGCTGAGCGACTGGTCGGGGCCGACGCGCACCACGTCGAAACGCATCGCCTGCGAGCCACCCTCGCGCACACCGATCACCGCTTGCGCCGTATTTTCCAGTGCGAAGCCTTCGGGTGCGGTGAAGCTGAAGCCGAGCTTCGGATGCAGGAAACGGCGGCCACGAACGAAGCCTTCGCTCGGATCCTCGCCATAGACGATGTTGTCGATGGCGGCGAGATAGGTTTCACGGTCGCGCTCGCGCGCTTCCGGCGACATATACTGCCGGGCGTTGGCTTGCGCATTCTGCACGCGCTCGGGCGTTGCCGGATGCGACGAGAGGAAGTCCATCGACCGCGGGTCGAGGTTCGAGCGCGGCGCCTTCAGCGCGGCGTTGCGCTCCATCGAGGTCAGGAAACGCGCGGCGCCATAGGGATCGAAGCCTGCCTTCGCCGAGATGCCGACGCCGATGCCATCGGCTTCGAATTCCTGCGCGCGCGAGAAGCTCGCCAGCGTGAGCCTGGTCTTTGCCAATGCCAGGGCGGTGAGCTCCGGATCGTTGCTCATCTCGTTCATCACACGTGTGACGATGGCCGCCTTGCGCGCCTCGTCCTCGCGGATCGCAGCATGCTTGGCCAGCACATGCGCCATCTCGTGGGACAGCACGGACGACAGCTCCGACGTATCGCTCGCCAGCGCGATCAGTCCGCGGGTGACGTAAAGCTGGCCGCTCGGCAGCGCGAACGCGTTCACGGCGCCGGAGTTGAGAATGGTCACCTTGTAGGCGAGATCCGGCCTCTCGGATGAGGCGACGAGCCGCTCGACCGTCTTCGAGATCAGCGTCTCGAGCTTCGGATCGTCATAGGTTCCGCCGTAGGAGGCGAGAATGCGGCCATGCTCGCGCTCGGTCGCGGGGGTCTGCGCGAGAATGCGGGCCGGCTTGGCGGAGGGCGCCGGGGCGGCGGCGCTCTGGAAGCGGGTCATGTCGCCGCAACCGCCGATCACGAGCGCGAGCCCGGTCAGGGCAATCGCGATCGGCAGCCGCCGTCGTGCGCCAGTTCCGTGATGTCCCGAAGCCAACGTGTGTCCCAAAGCCAAAGTCGCCACTCTGTCTGTCGCCTACCGGCGGTCCGTGGGACCGCCTTGCGAGCCGCTCCAGACGCGCCCACGTCTCGGTTCCGGCTCTGCCTCGCTTAGCACATCAACCTGTTCGACCTTAAGTACCTCGATTCGCGGACCGTCTCGCTGCCCGATCCACCCGCGGACGCGAACCTTCCGATTCTCGAGGGATTTGAGAGGAATTTTTGCGTCCTCGAACGCCGCAGCCGTTGGTTTGGAGATAGTGAGCGCGAAATCCTGTGTCCAGCTGCGGCCGAAATTCACGTAAGTGATTGAACCGGCCTGCCTTACTGAAAGAACCTTGCCCTCCACCACTCCGAACTGCCCGATCGCGGCCAAAATATCGCCGGGTCTTTCGGTGTTTTTTAAGGCAGCCGCACCGCCCCAAATGCCGCGCCAGGCTTGTCGGGCGGACTGTTCCGCCGCCCGGAGCTGCGGCAAACAGGTGGCATCGATTGACGGCGCCATGATCGCCACGCCCTGTTCCAGGAGCACTGCCTGAACCGGCGTGTCGGAGCCATCGCGATAGACGAGCGCGCTCTGCCGGCCGTAACGATCCGGCGCATCGTGGCTGCCACGAAGCGTGACGGATGCACCATCGAGCAGGGCGGTGAGCGCATCTGCGGCGCGCCTGCGTTCCGGTGCGGAGGTGAGCAGTTCAAGACCCGCGAGCCGCACCTCGCGTCCGTCGTCGAGGCGCAGTGTGCGTCCATCGATGATAGCACTCACGCGCCCTTCGCCTTGCGCCGGAGGGTTGCAGGCCAGTGCCGGCCAGCAGAAGAGCGACGCGACCGCGAGCGTGACGATGCCGCCTGAACCGCGAGTGAATTCCGACAGGCGAAATCGAAACGTCGAGAGATCGTGCATCCGATTTCCATTTCACGGAAATGACCGATCAATGCTGCGCGCGGCGTGCGGGAAAAGCGAGTGCGAGAAATCGTACTCGTCACTAAGCAATTCCGTGCGCGGCGGGTGGCAACTTGCCGCTTCATCGCCCTTGCGCCATGATCCGGCCGCAACGAAGCGCCGCGCAACGATTGCGGCTATAACAAAGGAGAAAACGTTGAAGAAAATCCTCTCGCACCTTCTCGCCTCGACGCTCGTGCTCGCGGCCGGTGCAGCGTCCGCGCAAAGCAATCCGCCATTGAAACTCGGCGCCATTCTCGACATGTCGGGCCTCTACGCCGACATCACCGGTGAAGGCAGCGCCACGGCCGCGCGCATGGCGGTCGAGGATTTCGGCGGCAGCGTGCTCGGGCGCAAGGTCGAGATCATCGCGGCGGATCACCTCAACAAGGCCGACCTCTCCGCCAGTATCGCGCGCGACATGCTCGACAATCAGGGCGTCGAAGCGATCATCGACGTTGCCGCATCGGCGACCGCGCTTGCCGCCGGCGAAATCGCCAAGGCGCGCAACAAGATCATCATCTTCAACGGTCCGGGCTCGATCCGTCTGTCGAACGAAGCGTGCGGCCCGTACACCATGCACTACGTGTTCGACACCTACGGGCAGGCCAACTCGACCGGCCTTGCGACTGTGAAGACAGGTCTCGACTCGTGGTTCTTCCTCACCGCCGACTACGCGTTCGGTCAGGATCTCGAGAAGGACACTACCAACGTCATCCAGAAGCAGGGCGGCAAGATCGCCGGCACCGTCAAGCATCCGCTGAACACGTCCGACTTCTCGTCGTTCCTGCTTCAGGCGCAGAGCTCGAAGGCGAAGGTGATCGGTCTTGCCAATGCGGGTGGCGACACCATCAACGCCATCAAGCAGGCGGCCGAATTCGGTATCACCAAGAGCGGGCAGAAGGTTTCGCCGCTGCTCGCCTTTATCACCGATATCGACAGCGTCGGACTGGAGACGGCGCAGGGCATGGTGCTGGCCGAAGCCTGGTACTGGGACCTGAACGACGAGACGCGTGCGTTCTCGAAGCGGTTCCAGGAGAAGATCAAGCGTGTGCCGACCTCGGCGCAGGCGGGCATCTACTCGTCGGTGTCGCATTATCTCAAGGCTGTGCAAAAGGCCGGCTCGACCGATGCGGCAGCTGTCGTGAAGATCATGAAGGAAACGCCGATCAACGACATGTTCGCCAAGAACGGCAAGATCCGCGAGGATGGCCGCATGGTGCACGACATGTATCTGTTCGAGGTGAAGAAGCCGTCGGAGTCGAAGGGGCGCTGGGACAACTACAAGCTGCTCACGACGATCCCCGGCGATGACGCATTCCAGCCGCTGTCGGCCTCGCGCTGCCCGCTGGTGAAGAAGTAAGCCCTCCGCATGTCATGGCCGGTACATAGGCGAGCGAAGCGACGCCGTTCTTCGAACGGCTATAGGCGAGCGAAGCGACGCCGTTCTTCTAACGGCTATGCCCGGCCATGACGAACTTTCAAAGACGGACTTTCAAGGAAAGCGCTCCCATGAGTGACATCGTCCTGCAGCATCTCGATCGCGGCCTGCTCACCATCACGATGAACCGGCCGGATCGCCGCAACGCGCTCAGCCCTGAATTGACGCGCGCGCTCGTCGAGGCGGCGCGCCGTGCGGCCGAGGATACGGATGTTCGGGCCGTGCTGCTGAAGGGCGCCGGCGGTACGTTCTGCGTCGGCGGCGATGTCAAGGCGATGGCTGTGGCGACGCCGCGTCCGCTGGAAGAGCGGGTGCTCAACCTGCGCAAGGGCATGGAAGTCTCCCGTATCCTGCATCAGATGCAGAAGCCGGTGGTGGCGCAGGTCGATGGCGCCGCCGCAGGCGCGGGTCTCTCGATCGCGCTTTCCTGCGATCTGCGCATCGCCAGCGAATCTGCGAAGATCACGACGGCCTTTGCCAAGGTCGGTTTCTCGGGCGACTACGGCGGTACGTTCTTCCTGACGCAGATGCTGGGTAGCGCCAAGGCGCGCGAGCTCTACCTGATGTCGCCGGTTCTGACCGCCAAGGAAGCGCTCGATCTCGGTATGGTCACCAAGGTCGTTCCGGATGCGGAGATCGACAAGGCCGCGCATGAGGTG